>JAAXUU010000109.1 GCA_013335845.1 Actinomycetota bacterium | reverse complement strand
ACGTGAACCAAGGCGTTGCTTTTGTCGTAGATCTTCGCACCGATCCGTGCCAAGCCGTTGATGACGCGCGTCACAGCCTTCTCGTTCCCGGGAACGGGCGTGGCGGATATTATCACCGTGTCGCCCTCTTCGATGGAGATGGTCCGATGTTCTCCGTTCGCCATGCGGGCGAGAGCCGAAAGAGGTTCACCCTGGCTACCCGTACAGAGGACGACGACCTTGTCCGAAGGGATGTCCTTCGCTTCATAGGCATCGATTATGGTACCTTCGGAAACGTGAAGATACCCAAGGTCGCGCGCGATTTTCGTGTTCGTGAGCATGGAACGACCCGTTACCGCGACTTTCCTGCCTGCAAGAACCGCGGCATCACATACCTGCTGGACACGGTGTATATGGCTTGAGAACGAGGCGACGATGACGCGTTTATCGGCATTCTTTATTATGGAACGCAGTTCTTTTCCCACATCACTCTCGGAACGCGTGAATGTAGGACGCTGGGCATTGGTGGAATCGGAAAACATGAGATCGACGCCGAGATGCCCATAATGGCACAACGCAGCGAAATCGGTTGTGACTCCATCGATCGGTGTCTGGTCGAGCTTGAAGTCTCCGGTATGAAGCAAGGTACCCGCAGGTGTACGGAAATAGATACCGAAGGCACCGGGAATAGAGTGGTTCACCGCGAAGAACGAGACGCTGAAACATCCGAGGGTGACCGTTTCTCCAGCAGAGACTTCATGGAAAAGAGGTGACATGAGTTTATGCTCCGCCAACTTGCCTTCGATAAGCCCAAGCGTCATCTTGCTTCCGAAAATCGGGACTTGAGCACCGATATCTTTGAGCAGATACGGCAAAGCACCGGTGTGGTCTTCGTGACCGTGCGTGATGAGGATACCGCGCAACCGTGAGGCGTTTTCTAGAACATAGGTATAATCAGGCAGGATAAGGTCGACGCCCAGATGGTCGTCGTCGGGGAACATAAGACCCGCATCGATGAGAACCATGTCGTCCCCGCACTCGAGGACCATCATGTTCTTGCCTATCCCGTCTAAACCACCGAGCGGTATCACGCGCAAGCCCGGCGTCGATGGCTTCTTTCTACGGGGATTGTGCCTCTTCTGACTTTTAACGGGTGCAGCGTTTTTATCCTCGGCCTGCGCAGTCCGCTGAACGTCTTGCTGGCCATTCGATCTTTGTTGTTTCTTTTTCCTCGGCTCCGCTCCCGCCGGACTTTCTTGGGAAGCAGGTGCGGGATGGCGTCTTTTGAGCTTCGCATCGATAGCGGGACTCGGCGCGGGACGCTCTCCTTGGTTCTCGGTCATGGATATTCGATTCTCCTTTCGTCGTGTGTATAACATACACGACTAAGCCCCTCGGGGCTTGATCTTTACGCAGAACCGGCACTATCCATGTGCAATGTTCCCATGCGGCGCATCGCTTCCGGTCCCGCTGTTTCTTTCAACAGCCACCTTTTGTGACTGATACATTCTGTTATAAAACGCCTACTTGTCGCATAACCGCTGCAAGAGCCGCACTTTGTTCCGGCGTCGCATCGATAAGGGGCAGACGTACACCGCCACAATCGAAGCCCATGAGTTTTATCGCTTCCTTAACCAGAATGGGATTGGACGTAGCGAACAGTGCTTTCATGAGTGGACGCAGAGCCTCGTTCTTCAGTTCGGCACCTGCGATATCACCGGCAACGAAAGCATCGATGACCTCTTTCATACGAGCGGGAGCGATATTCGCGATGACGGAGATAACACCGACACCACCGAGTTTCATGATGTCCAATGTTGCGTCATCATCGCCCGAATAGACTACGAAGTCATCCGGTGCACCATCGATGATCTCCTTTATCTGATCCATCTTCCCACTCGCCTCTTTGATAGCGACGATGTTCTCGCAATCATGCGCCAAGCGCAGAGTCGTCTCGGCGGTCATATTTATAACACAACGACCGGGGATATTGTACAGGATGACAGGAAGATCGACCGCCGCGGCGATTGCCGAGAAATGGCGATACAGACCCTCTTGTGGAGGCTTGTTATAATACGGAACGACGCACATGAAACCGTCGACACCGAGTTTCTCGACTTCACGCGCGAAGTCCACGGAGTCCGCAGTACAGTTGTCGCCGACGTTCGCGATTACCGGTGCACGTCCATCTACAGCTTCGACCACCGCTTTGAACAGTTCGATTTTCTGAGGATAGAACACCGTGGGAGACTCCCCGGTCGTACCTGTGATTATCAAAGAATCACTGCCTCCGTCAAGAAGACGTATGGCTAATTCCTGTGCGCGTTTGAGATCGAGATTCCTCTCGGCGTCAAAGGGTGTGATCATTGCAGGTATAAGTCTGCCAAAGCGTAATTCTGACATGGGAATCTCCTCTGATACAAGAACCGTTGCCTAATTGTGCCACATTCAGATACTGTTTTCCTTATTCACACGGAGAATTCGCCGTGTAAGGTAAAATACCCGTGTTTTTCGATACCGTATAGGGTGCGAACAAGCTATCGGAACGCGCTATCGACTGTGGCACTGAGTGCTGTGCTTAGAGATCCATGAGTTTCTCTAATCCGACGATCAGGCCTTTCCTATCTTTAACGTTACGGATCGCAAGCAAGACCCCGGGCATATACGAAGCTCTGTCTATAGAGTCATGACGGATGGTGAGGGTCTGACCTTTCGAGCCGAATATGACTTCCTGGTGCGCGACATACCCCTCGGTTCTCACCGAATGTATCGGAATTCCCTCTACAAGGGCTCCGCGAGCACCTTCCATACCCGGTAGCTCGGTTTCGTTTCCGGGCGCATTCGTAGGTATCGTCTTAGCCTCTGCGATAAGATGCGCCGTACGTATAGCCGTTCCACTTGGGGAATCCGCCTTCCCATCGTGATGGAACTCTATGATCTCGATATCCGGGAAATATTTCGCGGCGGTTTTCGCGAATTCCATCATGAGGACAGCGCCGGTCGTGAAGTTCGGGGCAACGAACAACGTCACATCGTCTGCTGCAGAAGCCATAGCGTCCTCGAGTACATCCTGTGCGAGACCCGTCGTCCCGACCACGCAATCGACACCCTTGGAAAGCGCGATGCGTATATTACCCTCAACCGCGCTGGGGTGCGTGAAATCTACCATGACGTCGGGCTTCGTTTCGTCTATCGCCTGCGAAAGATCGCGATACATTCGGACTTCCGTGCCGTCGATGACAAGAGGTACGGTCTGGGAGCCGTTATCCACACCTGCAAGCAACTCCATGTCTTCGGATGTCGCAACGGCGTTCGCCGTGCATGTTCCCATCCTGCCGTAGATACCGCAAATAAGAACCTTGATCATCTATGCCTCGCTTTCAACGGTTAACATCTTCTTCAATTTCTTGTCATCGTAGGGGCTGATTATGGCTAGTGTCGGCTGAGCGGCATAGACTTGGGCGACGCGTGCGATATCCTCCAAAGTCACCGCATTGTAGGACTCGATGGTCTCTTCAAGCGAAAGTTGGTCGTTGCCCATGATGGCGTTCTTTCCAAGACGGAGCATCCTATTACGAGTCGCTTCCATACCTAAAACGAGTTGCCCCACCGTGAAATCACGGACACGTGCGAGCTCGTCTTCGGTGATACCATCCTTCAACACTTTATCGATCTCCGTCTTGATGATTCCCACGACCTCATCGATATTCGTAGGTCGGGTGCCTGCATAGACGGCGAACTCACCGATACCGATATAGTAACTCGTGCTTGCGTAGATCGCATAAGCAAGACCGCGTTTCTCACGGACTTCTTGAAACAATCGCGACGACATACCGCCGCCGAGCGCGCAATCGAGCAGTATCGAAGCGAAACGATCGGGATGGTTCGCCGGAAGCGATGGCATTCCATAAAGGATATGTGCTTGCTCCGTCTCTTTCTTCAGGAAACAGAACGGTTCGTTATCGAGATCGGAGAATTCGTCCCGTACCGTCCGTGGTCCCTTCGGGAGTGTTGCGAAATGCTCTTCGCAAAGCGCTACGAATGCATCATGGTCGACATTACCCGCGGCGACGATAACTAGATTCCCGGTCGAATAATGCGTGTTGTGGAAGGAGACGCAATCCTCATGCTTGAAACCACCGACTATGTCCCTCGTTCCGATGATCGGGCGACCGAGAGGATGGGTCGGGAATACCTTATCGGTGAAAAGGTCGTATACGTGATCGTCGGGGGTATCCTCACTTCGGGCGATCTCCTCGATCACCACTTCCCTCTCGAAGTCGATGCAATCCTGAGCGAAAACCGAATCGATGACCATGTCGCTTAATATGTCGATCGCACGGGGCAGTTTGTCGTCGACGAAACGAGCATAGTAGCAGGTATACTCTTTCGAAGTGAATGCATTCAGTTCCGCCCCGAGCTGTTCGAACTCGGAGGATATCTGGATAGCGTCACGTGTTTTGGTCCCTTTGAACATCATATGCTCCATGAAGTGCGACATACCGGCTTGTTCCGGTTTCTCGTCGCGGGAACCGACGCAGAACCAAAGACCGAGTGTTACAGAGCGGACGCCGCCCATTTCCTCGGTTAGGACGGTAATACCGTTATCGAGAACCGTTTCGCGATAAAACATAGAGTTAAGTCTCCTTGGATGATTAGTGATACTGGATAATCATTCTACTGCAATTACCCTGCTTATGGGAAGTTCACACACAAACGAGAGGACTCTCACAGACCCGTGGTTGTCACACGTTGTTATCACATGTGGTTGTCAGACGTGGTTGCCACCGTGTACGCAGACGACAGGTTCAGGCGTGAATGATATACCGCGAAAAACAAGCTCCCGTGATTCGTTCCACGGGAGCTTGACTGGTTCACGATATGTAGTGCTCTAGTGCTTGCGGCGAGGCTGTCTATCGTTGTCGCCGGAACGATGTTGACGCGGCTGCTCAGCGGTCGTCGAGCCCGAAGACGCGGGGGCATCCGGTTTATCGAGGCGGTCGAGGGATATCTTACCGTTATCGCCTATCTCGATTATCTTGACCTTGACCTCATCGCCCACTTCCAGAACATCCTCTACTTTGTTCACGCGGCCGTTGGCTACGCGTGAAATATGGAGAAGACCGTCTTTGCCGGGGGTTATCTCGACGAATGCCCCGAAGGTCTGGATCGAGACGACGCGACCGACGTATTCCTCTCCCAGTTCCGGAACTTTGACGATGGCCTCGATGCGCCTCTTCGCCTCTTCGCCACCCAGGTCATGGCTTGCAATGAAGATGGTACCGTCTTCTTGGATATCGATGGTGGCACCGGTATCCTCTTGGATACCACGGATCACCTTTCCACCGCTACCGATGACCTCGCGGATCTTATCGGTTGGAATCTTGATGGTGATGATGCGCGGTGCATGCTCGCTCAACTCTTCACGAGGAGTGGAGATGGACTCCATCATCTTGCCGAGGATGAACGCACGACCTTCTTTGGCCTGAGCCAAGGCACGGGCGAGGATATCGACCGAAAGGCCTTTGGCTTTGTTATCCATCTGCATTGCGGTG
>JAAXUU010000373.1 GCA_013335845.1 Actinomycetota bacterium | reverse complement strand
GCATGGGAGAGAGCGGCCAAAGATCATGAAGCTCGAAAACTACTTTCGCCCCGCAGAGACGCGCGATGTTACGCGCGGGGTAGAAATCGAGTGGATATGTGGAGGAAGCGATCACCACATCGGGAATGTCTTTCCCTATGATTTTCTTCTTGTGGGCATATAAGCCTCGCAGGAAGGAGAACATGTTACGAATACGCCCCAAGCCGTTCCCGTGATAGGGATTTCCGGCTATCCAAACATAGCGGATGCCATCGACATCTTCCTCTTTATAGTTCTTGCCTTCCATATCCGGGTTCTTGTTGCGTAAATGAGAAAATGAACTCGCAACTATCGTGATGTTATGGCCCATTTCGACCCAGCGCCGGGCAAAATAATACGGACGGAATTCCATTCCGAATTTCATTCCTCCGGCGTAATGATTGATCAGGATGATATTCATCGATTATCTATCTCTTCGGGGTACAGAGGATTTCGGCGATACGCGCAGACGCATGCCCATCCCCGAACGGCGCAGCATCACGCGACGCGGGATCCGGCATAACGGTAAGCGTCTTTTCCAGGATATCTTCGGTCGTCAAAGAAGCCAGGACATTCCAATCGCCCACCAGGGTCTCAACCCATTCGGTTTCACCTCGAAGCGTGACACAAGGAACAGCGGCAAAATAAGCTTCTTTCTGCAGCCCACCTGAGTCCGTGAGCACTTTTACCGCACCGTCGGTCAAAAGCAGCATCTCCAAGTACCCTACAGGATCGATTATCTGTATATTCTTGAAGCCCGCGTGTTTGATCGCGTCCTCAGCCAGTGCTCGGGTACGGGGATGGATCGGCAACACTACGCGGTAAGGAAGTTGTTCGAATGCCGCGAATATCCTGATAACCGCGTCTATGCCACCTTCCGTAGTCTCGGCGCGATGTAGCGTTGCTAGGTAGTAGCCTTTCGGGGTGATACCCAGATTTTCATAGATAGCGACTTTCTCCGCACTGGCTTTAGCTATCTGAGTGAAATGCAGAACCGAGTCGAGCATGACATCTCCGGTAAAGCTCACTCCTGCTTCGATCCCCTCTTTCGCCAAGTTGGAAACAGCGGTTTGGGTGGGGCAGAAAAGCCACGTGGAGATGTGATCCGTCAGTATGCGATTCTGTTCTTCGGGCATACGCATATTGTGCGATCGCAAACCTGCCTCAATGTGGGCAACCGGGATATGCAACTTACTCGCCGCAAGCGCTCCTGCAAGCGTCGAATTCGTGTCGCCATAGGTAAGCAAGATGTCCGGCTTCTCCTGTAGGATGGCATCTTCTATCTTCATGAGCATCTCGCCGGTCTGATGGCCGTGTGAACCGGACCCGACACCGAGATTATACTTAGGGTGCGGGATCCCCAGCTCTTCGAAGAAGACCTCCGACATATTGGAATCGTAGTGTTGGCCTGTATGGACCAAGACTTCCTCGCAAAGAGGTGCAAGCTCTTCGCTTACAACAGATGCTTTGATGAATTGCGGGCGGGCGCCGATAACAGTGAGAATCTTCACTCTGGTTTCCTTCGCTAAAATCGTCGTTCAGATACAATCGTAATCGATGATGCGCCTCGGGCACCCATGCTAGTGCATAGATACACGACACGCCTTGACTCATAACCATACCATTACCAGGCGAGTGCTACCAGTATTTTACCTCTCAACGAGGGAACGATAACATCTGAACCACCGAGCCAACGTACCTCCTGTATTCCAGCTGCGTTGGAACTTATGTAAGGCAAGGCTTGCGTTCCGCGCTCCGTATCGTCCACCAACAGCATGATCGACCCCGTCGACCCCTGCAGTGCACCACCCGTCAAAGCATCAGGATAATTCAAGCCTGTTGCGACTCCCAAGCCATCCCACGCAAGCACACCCTCGTCATTACACCAGTCCGCGATCAAAAGCGATGTCTCATAACGGTCGATACCACCGATGCGTATGACGTTGCCTTCGCCGAACCTATTTCTGAGAAGATTCTCCAGTGAGTCCGAAATGACGCCGGACCCGCCGATGATGATCACGCGGTTGAACGTATCGGTCGATAGATACTCGTCCGTGGCAGCCGAAAGATCAGTGGGGCTGCTTGTGAGGAATATCGGTGAG
>JAAXUU010000372.1 GCA_013335845.1 Actinomycetota bacterium | reverse complement strand
CATGGTTCATATCGGGGATGAAGACGATCGTTGATGTGCAAGAGGACCTGAGGGGAAGAGATCTTGCGAGTTTGACCGGCGTGGAAATGCGGACGGCGAAGCAGTACGGCCTCTCCGACCCCCAGATAGCATACCTCTGTGATAGTGGCGAGCACGAGGTTCGCGCGTTCCGTAAGGAACTCGGTGTCCTACCGACGTTCAAAACGGTCGACACGTGTGCCGCCGAGTTCGAGGGTCTGACAAGCTATTACTATAAAACCTACGAGTCCGAGAATGAAGTCCGCCCCTGCGATAAGCCTAAGGCTATAATCCTCGGCGCAGGACCGAACCGCATCGGTCAGGGCATCGAGTTCGACTACTGCTGTGTTCACGCTTCCTATGCATTGCATGATCTTGGTTATGAAACCATCATGATCAATTGCAATCCAGAGACTGTTTCAACTGACTACGATACAAGCGATCGACTCTATTTCGAGCCGCTCACCTACGAGGACGTCATGGATATCATCGAGGCCGAACGCCCCGATGGCGTCGTGGTCACACTGGGGGGACAGACACCTTTGAAGCTGGCCCACGCTCTCGAGCGCGAGGGTGTGAACATAATGGGTACGAAGCCCGAAGCCATCGATTTGGCGGAGGACCGCGAGCGGTTCTCCAGTTTGCTGGATGAGCTCGGTATCGCTTACCCCGAGGCGGGGGTGGCAAACTCTTACGAGGAAGCCCTCGACGTTGCGAAACGTATCGGTTTCCCCCTCTTGGTCCGTCCGAGTTATGTGCTCGGCGGTCGTGGTATGGTTATCGCATACGACACGCAATATCTTGAGAAATACATGGCTGAAGCGGCGAAGATCTCACCCGACCACCCAGTATATCTCGACCGCTTCTTGGAAGGTGCCATCGAGGTGGATGTCGATGCCCTATGCGATGGGGAAGAGGTTTACGTCGGCGGCGTTCTCGAACATATCGAGGAGGCCGGTATCCACTCCGGGGACTCGGCGTGTTGCCTGCCGCCTTTCTCGCTATCCGAATCGATCGTGGAGCAGCTTCGTAGCTATACGCGTAGCTTAGCCTTGCGAATCGGTGTGCGAGGTCTTTTGAACATCCAGTTCGCTGTCAAGGATTCGACCATCTATGTCATAGAGGTCAATCCACGCGCAAGCAGAACGGTTCCCTTCGTATCGAAAGCAACGGGTGTATCCCTTGCGAAAGCCGCTGCCGTCATCATGGCCGGACGCTCGATCGCTTCGCTCGGCCTACCCCCTGAGAATCGTGAACTATCGCACTATGCGGTGAAGGAAGCTGTACTGCCCTTCGGCCGTTTCCCCGGTGCGGATGTCGTACTGGGACCTGAGATGAAGTCGACAGGTGAGGTCATGGGAATCGGTTCGAACTTCCCGATCGCGTATGCGAAGGCCGAATTGGCGATCGATTACTCACTCCCGATGAAGGGTACTGCATTCATATCGGTTTGCGATCGCGACAAACGCAATATCGCACCGATTGCGCGGGATCTTGTGAAACTCGGCTTTGAAATCGTTTCGACGTCCGGAACGGCAAAAGCGCTCAAGGCTCTCGGTATCCCTGTCAAGCGCGTCAACAAGATCCAAGAGGCGCGGCCGAATATCGGGGACGATATCGCGAATGGGAAAATCTCCCTGATCATCAATACGCCGTTCGGGCAGGAAACCCGTTCCGACGGGTACCATCTTCGCAGTGCGGCGGTGCGACACGGAATCTGCTATGTAACCACCATGGCAGGCGCTATGTTCATCGTTCCTGCGATAGAAGCTGCGCAGAACGGCAAACTCGACGTCTGTGCTCTCCAGGATTTCGATCAATGGGAGTTGAAGCTGTGATGACGTGCGCTGATTATACGACCGCCGATGACGGGGACCGCACTGCGCTCGCCATCGAGTATGGGCAGGTTCTGTCAAACGAATGCATCGCACCTAATGTATATGTGATGACGCTCACCGCACCGCGAACCGCCCGATTGTGCAAGCCGGGGCAATTCGTGAATGTGCGTCTGCCGAAAAACGGGACCGAACTACTGCGGCTTCCTTTTTCCGTGTACGGAGTTTTACAGGAATTGGGTGCGATCGAGATAATGTACCAGGTGCTC
>JAAXUU010000371.1 GCA_013335845.1 Actinomycetota bacterium | reverse complement strand
GCGGTGCGAGATATCGTACGTCCCCGTGTTTATGAAGTCGGTGAGGACGCGGTTCTCGTTACTTGCGCAGAAAAGGCGGTCGATCGGGGTTCCGATCATCTTCGCATAATAGGCAGCCAGTATATTGCCGAAATTCCCGGTTGGAACGCAGACATCGATGGCGTCACCCCGGATTATGCTTCCGTTCGCAACCATCTGCGCGTATGAACTGATGTAATAGATGATCTGCGGGAGCAAACGTCCCCAGTTGATCGAGTTGGCGCTCGAAAGCTTGATGGTGTACTCATCTGCGAGGCGCTCGTTGAAAGCAGCGTCATTGAAAGCCGCCTTCACCGACGTTTGGCAATCATCGAAGTTCCCCGAGACGCCGAAAACACCGATGTTGTCACCGCGCTGCGTAGCCATCTGCAGGAACTGCACGTCGCTCACGCCGCCGTTCGGATAGAAGACGACGATCGATGTGTGGTCGCGGTCCTTGAAGCCCTCGAGGGCTGCTTTGCCGGTGTCCCCACTCGTGGCGACGAGGATCAAGTAATCTTCAGCCGCTTGACCGCGCTTGCGGAGTTCGTCTATCGATGCCGAGAAGAACTGCGGCAAGCACTGTAGCGCCATATCCTTGAAAGCGCTCGTAGGACCGTGCCACAATTCCAAAACGTGCATGCCCTTGGTCACTTCCACGATAGGGCAGATGCGCTCATCGTCGAAATTGTCGCCATAGGAGGCGCGCATAAGGGCGTCGATCTTCTCCGAGGGTAAGTCCACGCCGAATCGCTTGTAGATATCGGCGGCTTGGCTCGCATAGGGGAGATCGACCAACGAGCAGATCTCATCGAGCGTCATGGTCGGGATGAACTCTGGGACGAAAAGTCCCCCGCCCGGAGCGATGCCTTCGATGACGGCTTCGCAAAATGAGAATCCGTCATCGACGTTTCCGCGCGTATCTTTGTAAGTGTTATGTAAAGTATTCATGGGGGTTATGATACCGCACTCTTAAAGACTCGCGAAGAACTAATGAGGGAGAATTCATCAAGTGTTCCAAAATGGCGCGCGGTCGCACGATTCTCGGATTCGTTTGCGGGAACGGGAGCGAAAAAACGAGGTATACTTCTGCAATCTGAACAGCACCGAAAGGTTGCGTGTGCATCTTGCAATGAGCTGCGATAACAACGGAGGATATATGAAGTACGCCATAGTGATCTTGGATGGAGCATCCGGATATCCGCTCGACATCTTCGATGGGCGGACTTCTCTCGAGCAGGCGAATACGCCGTTCCTCGACCTGCTTGCCCGCGAGGGTATGACGGGTTTATCGAAAAACGTCCCCGAGGGTGTCGAACCCTCCTCAAATGTCGCCTGCATGTCGATCATGGGATATGACCCCGTGCGTTATGCTATAGGTAGAGGGGCTATCGAAGGTGCTTCGCTCGGTGTCGATCTGCAGCCGGGCGATGTCGCCATGCGCATGAATCTCTGCTGCGTGCAAGATGGCATCATGAAAAGCTACTCGACCGGGAATATCTCGAGCGTGGATTCCTATGCCATGGCGGATGAGATAGCCGCAGTTCTCGACGATGAAACGTTCTCGATTACGAAAGGCGTATCGTTTCGGCACATCCTCAAGGTCAAGGGGCACCCCGAGATCATGGATCTCACCTATACGGCCCCTCATAACATCACCGATACATCCATAGCAGGCTGCGAGCCGCAAGGCGAAGGCGCCGATCTACTGCGTGATTACATGGCGCGCGCGAACGAGGTGCTGGCGGCGAGCCCTGTGAACGCCCGTCGTGTTACAGAGGGATTGTTGCCTGCGACGAACGCATGGGTCTTCTGGCCGGGCATGAAGCCCGAGGGCATGGAATCCTTCATGGAGAAATACGGCAAAGAAGCCGGGATGCTTTCGCCTGTCGACCTGCTCAACGGTCTTGCGGAGCTTACAAGCATGAAACGATATGCATTCCCCGGGGTGACAGACGGTCCCGACAATGACTACGAAGCCCAGGGTGAGGGTGCCTTGATGATGCTTGCGGAAAACGACCTGGTCATCATACACGTCGAGTCTCCCGACACGGCCGGCCATGACGGCGAGGCGGAGCAGAAAGTCGCAGCTATCGAGGCGATCGATCGCGAGATCGTC
>JAAXUU010000370.1 GCA_013335845.1 Actinomycetota bacterium | reverse complement strand
CCCAAAACACTCATCCCCGATGCGATTCTCGGGCAGCACACGCTCGATAACCCCCTCATATGGCACGGCGTCGGACTTGCAGGTTGGCCGCGAGTCGACCAGTTCAATGAGTATCAGTATCCCAACAAGAAGACCGGCGAACAGATACATATGATTTGGACGGACACTCCGTGTTGGACGACGTGCTGGAATGGTGGCAATCGCTTCATCGAGGCCATGCGGCATCCATCGATCGAGTTCTTCTTGGCCCAACATCCGTGGTTTGAGAATGACTGCATGTTCGCAGATATCATACTTCCTATCTCTACGAAGTTCGAGCAGCTCGACGTAGCGAACGATACGTGTAATGGAAATTTCAATCTATTCTATATCGAGCCGAAATGTATCGAGACGATCGGCGAGGCGAAGAGTGACTGGGAAGCTGTTTGCGAAGTCGCTAAGAAACTCGGCTTGTTCGAGGAGTATACAAAGGGAAAGACCGAGGAGGACTTGGTCAAAATCGGTTTCGAGAATTCCGGTATAGCTGACAGGATCAGCTGGGAAGATTTCAAGGAAGCCGGCTATTATGCCGTCCCGACCCAAGAGAACTGGGAGGACCTTGCTCGAGGCTTCGGCCCGTTCTGTGAGGATCCCGAGAAGAATCCTTTGGAGAGTCCGACGGGTAAACTCGAATTCTATTCTGCGTCGCTCGAAGAACATTTTCCGGGAGACGATGAACGTCCTCCTTATCCCAAGTTCATTCCATTCGGCGAACGCCATCAGGAAAGCCTTCTGCATCCTCGGAGTGAGACGTATCCCTATCTGATAATCAGCAATCATCCGCGTTGGCGCGTTCACGCGAATATGGATGACATTTCCTGGCTGCGAGAGATTCCTACCTGTAAAGTCAACGGACCTGATGGTTATAAGTACGAGCCGATTTGGGTCAATCCGGTGGACGCGGAGAAGCTCGGCTTGAAGGATGGCGACATCGCCAAACTCTTCAATGAGCGCGGTGGCGTTTTGGGCGGCATCATCGTAACCGAGCGCGTACGACCGGGCGTTCTCTATCAGGATCATGGCGCACGTCTCGACCCGATCGTAGCCGGCGAGCTCGATCGTGGCGGTGCGAATAATCTGATCGCTCCCGCGAAGACGGCATCGAAGAACACCTCCTCCGAGGTCACAAGCGGTTATCTGGTGGATATCGAGAAGGTTGATGTGTTCGAATTGGCACGGCAGTATCCCGAAGCTTTCAGCAGGAGCTACAATGCTGCCGAAGGTATCGACATAAGCAACTGGTTTGTATAGAGAGGAACTCACACAATGAAAGTTTTTATCTTCGATTCTGCGAAATGCAACGGCTGCTACGGATGCCAGCTTGCTTGCAAAGACGAGCATGTCGACAATGACTGGTCTCCTATCGCGCTGCCTCAACCTGACACCGGACACTTCTGGTGCAAGATGAACGAGACCACCCACGGTCAAACCCCGAAGGTGCGTGTCGAGTACAAGCCTACGTTCTGCAATCATTGCGACAACGCTCCCTGTATCGCAGCTGCACCCGACGCGGTGTACAAGCGCGAAGACGGACTCGTCATAGTCGACCCCGAGAAAGCCAAGGGGAACAAAGCGCTTGTCGATGCGTGCCCTTACGGTGCGATCTACTGGAACGAGGAACTCTCGGTGCCACAGAAATGTACGGGCTGCGTACATCTGGTGGACGAGGGCATGCTGCCTCACTGCGTGGACCTCTGCGCAACGGGCGCCCTTCGATTCGGAGAGGAAGAGGAATTCGCAGACGAGATCGCCGACGCGGAACTCCTTACCGATGCTGCACATGGTGGTCGGATCTATTATAAGAACCTGCCCAAACTTTTCATCAGCGGTGATGTCTGGGATCCCGAACCCGATGAGATCATCCAAGGTGCCACGGTCTCGCTTTCGGATGACTTCGGTGTTCTCGCAACCGCGACGACCGACGGCTTCGGAGATTTCTGGTTCAAGAAACTCGATTCCGGATCCTATGTGGTTACGGTTGAAGCCGATGGTTTCGTCACGCAGACGAAAGAAGTCGATCTAGTCAAAAGCCTCAACGTGGGAGATTTCGCAATGAAGCGCGCGTAAGTACACGTAGTTGAGAAGTACGAGTACTTAGACGAGTCGA
>JAAXUU010000108.1 GCA_013335845.1 Actinomycetota bacterium | reverse complement strand
TTCACAACATGCTCCTTCACACGTCAAAAGTGCGTGAACTCGAATTATAAGAAGCCAATGTTTCAAACGTATTTCATAGTGCGCACCTTCAATACCATGAACTACGAAAGGTGGATATTGCATGATAAATGCACGGAAGGATAGGATGAGGCTCGAATTCAGGTATTTCACGGTGGCGATCCACATAATTGAACCGGTGGGGAACATGCGATGGGTGAAGTATACAACATTCTCTCCAATTGCGACTTTTCCGATTTTCGCTAATGAAATTGATTTCCGTGATTACCGGCCTTACTCTGCGAACGTAAGGAAAACCGGGGATATGCAAAAACAAATACATAATGCGGCTATCCGAAATAAGGGTAGCGACTATGGGTATACCCCCTGGTTTCCTGCGGTCATTTTTAGGTGCGAGAAAAGAAGAAGGAGGAAGTTCATGTTGGAGAATAGAGACTCTTTGACGGGCGAAGAACTAGATGCATCCGCTATAGCCCAAGAAGAACAGGTCAGTTCTACAATGAAACGTCGCACGTTTCTCAAGCTTGCCGGTTCGGCGTGCGCCACAGCTCTTGCAGCTCAGGTTCTTACCGGCTGCCAGAAGAAGGAAGCTGAAGTGGTGGCAGCAGCGGATGATGGTCAGCCGGATTATGACTCGGTCACCCGTATCGTTTGTGCGCCGAACTGTGTTGGAAGTTGCGGTATCAATGCTTTTGTAAAAGATGACACTATCATCAAAGTGGAGCCTGCGGACTTCCCCGATAAGGCCTATAACCGTATCTGCGCCCGTGGTATTTCGAATGCCATGCAGCGCGTCTACTCGCCCGACCGCGTAAAATATCCTATGAAGCGTGTGGGTGAGCGTGGCTCAGGAGAATGGGAGCGTATCAGTTGGGATGACGCTCTGACATTGATCCACGAGAAGATGCAGTACAACATCGATACCTATGGTCCGACATCCAATGCATGGTTGGGTATGACCGGTAGCTATAGTGCTATCGTTCAGATCTATGCAACCATGATGGCAATGACCTATGAAGGAACCGCCTTCACCGCTTTCGGCATCATGGGCGACAACGCCTGCAACATGGGATTCCTCCCGACAACCGGTGTTCAGCAGGATGCAAGTGCGTGGGAAGATATGACGGGATCCAAGAGTATTATCATGTTCGGTTGCAACTACGCCGAAACCAATATGCAGGAGATGCACTTCCTGTTCGACGCACAAGAGGCCGGCGCAAAGGTCATCGTCGTCGACCCGCGTTTCTCGCGCACCGCTTCAAAGGCCGACTGGTGGATTCCGATCCGTCCCGGCACGGACGCCGCTTTGATTTGCAGTTTGATGAATCACGTCGTCGAGAACAAGAAATATGATGAGGAATTCATCCGCGCATATACCGTCGGCGCCTTCCTCGTTGATAGCGCGACCGGGAAGTTCGTACGCAGCGGGGAAGATTATGTCGTTTGGGATGAGAGCACCAAGGCGATTGCAACGGTCAAAGCCCTACCGGATGAGGCCAAGCCGGCCTATCCTTCGGTTGCTGTTGCCGGTGATGTTCCTGCCGACGCGGAAGTTCCAAAGGCAGCCGCGATTCTCGGTAGCTACAGCATCACTGTGAACGGTGTTGCCTTCGAGGCGAAGCCTTCATTCCAGCTGCTCGTCGAATCACTCGCCGAGTATACTCCCGAGAAGGCTGCTGAGATTTGCGAGGTTCCTGCAGAGGATATCGTCAAGTTGGCAGAGATCTATATCAATGAGACGCCGGCTCGCCTGCATATCAGCCAAGGCACGAACCGTTATTGGAACGGACATCTCCCAACGCGCGCAGCGATTCAACTTGCGGCCATCTGCGGGAATGTCGGTAAGCCGAATGCGAATATCAACTGGGCCGGTGGAACCCTTATGAAGATCCTCTTCGGGGTAGGCCTCACGGCAGTGCAGCCGTATCCCGAGCACTTCTGCTCTTCATTGCCTGGTACACAGTGGATGGATACTGTTGCCACACAAAGTCCTTATCCCGTCAAACTTATGTGGATCAATGCTTATGGATGGGGTACCCAGAGCCCGGAGATGACCTATCTCAAGAACGAGGTGTTGCCGCAGCTCGACTTCATCATCGTGTCCGAGCAGATGATGAACGCCGGCGCCGAGATGGCGGATCTGGTACTCCCGATCTCATCGTACTACGAAGAGCCTTTCGACCTCATCACCGCATGGTCTTCGATGTGGGTGCAGATTCGCGAACAGGCGATTTCCCAGATGTACGAATCGAAGACCGATTATCAGGTCGGGCAGATGCTTGCCGAGAAGTTCGGGATACTCGAAGAAACCGAGTGGAAACTCGATATCAAGGATTACTATCGCAAGCATGTCATCGAGGAGAATGCAGCTCCGGAATTCAACACCATCGATTTTGACGAGCTGTTGGAGAAGAAGGTCGTTCGCGCGAACTATCCTGATCCGTATGTCGCGTTCGAGAGCCTGCGCTTCAACACCCCAAGTGGAAAGGTCGAGCTCTACGCTGAGAACCTCGTCGAATTCGGAGAGCAGCTCGCGTGTCACTATGAACCCTTCGAGAGCAATCGCAATGCGAAAGCTACTGAGTATCCATTGACGTTTATGAACTGTCGTACGGTTTTCACGACGCATAGCCAGCATGTGAACCTCGACTGGATCCGCGAACTTATCCCCGAGCCCTGGCTGGAGATATCGGCAGAAGACGCAGATGCACGTGGCATTGCAAGCGGTGACGTGGTCGAGGTCTATAACGACCGAGGTTCGTACAAGGTGAAAGCTCTGATCACATCGGAAATCAAACCCGGCTGCGTCAATCAACGGCAGGGTTGGTGGCCCAAGCACTTCGTCGAGGGCCACTACAGCAACTTGTTGCATATGGAGCTCAATCCTGCACAGGATGCGATTTCCGAAACCAACTTCGCTCCCTATGACAACCTCGTCCAAGTGAAGAAAGCATAAGGAGGTCCACTGATGACTAAGTATGGTTTTGCAATCAACCTTCATCGTTGCATAGGTTGCCGCACGTGCACTATCAGCTGCAAGATGGAGAATGCCGTCGCCGCCGGTCTGCAAAGGATCCGCGTATTGAATGCAGCGGGAACGACTACGTACGATGTCCCAACAGGAGACTATCCGGACTTGGCGCTTGATTGGACCCCCGTTCCCTGTCAACACTGCGACACGCCATCGTGTATCGAGGTATGTCCTGTCGATGCAACATCGAAGCGCGACGACGGTATCGTCGTGGTAGATATCGAGAAATGCATCGGGTGCGGCAAATGCGTCGATGCCTGTCCTTACGGCGCTCGGCAACTCGATGAAACAGCCGAGAAGGTCGATAAGTGTCAGCTTTGCGCACATCGTCTCGATGCTGGTCTCGGCACCACCATGTGCCAGATCTGCTGCCCCAACCGCGCGATTGCAGTAGGTGACTTGGATGACCCGGAATCTGCGGTTTCCAAGATAGTCGCCGGGAACGAGACCAAGCTGTTGAATCCCGAAGCGGGAACAGCCCCGAATGTCCATTACTGGTATTCTGTCGCGAACTAAGTGCTAGGAATCAGGGGGCGGAGTGAATCGCTTCGCTCCCTGATATACGCTAGTGAAGCAGTACCCCGAAAGAGGAGGTTCCATGGATAGCCAAGAACTTGCTATGCAAGCGAAAGCCGAAAGTACGATACTAGGTTTCTGGGCGAAGGGTTTCTCTCGCCCGACAGTAGAACACGCAGAGGAGCTTCGGACTGGAGCATTCGCATCAGACTTGAGGAATCTCCTCTCCGCCTGTAGCGATCCCACCATCGATTCCGCAGTTGAGTCCTTGGAAGAGTTCTCGAATGAACTTGCGCAGAAGGACATCGAGAAGGCCCGATTGACTCTCGAAGTCGATTACAACAGATTGTTTGTCGGTCCAAGCGCGTTATTAGCGCCACCGTACGAGTCGTTTTACAAAAGCACAGACCTTGGAGAAGATGGCAGGGGTATGCTACGCGGTCCCGCCGAGCGCGAAGTCAAAGCGGAATATCTTGCCCATGGTCTGACCATGCCGATTGAGTTCGTGGAGTTCCCCGATCATGTAGCGATAGAACTCGAATACCTCTCGCTTCTCGCAGCACAAGAAGCTGAGGCTTGGGAGAGGGACGATAGGGAGATAGCCTTGCAACTACAGGAAGATCAAGAGCGATTCAGGGAGGAACATCTCGGCGGCTGGTTCGAACGTTTTGCGCAAAACGTCATCGATGGGGCAAAGACCCGGTTTTATCCCGCTTTGGCGTCTTTGGTGTACCGGACAGCTTTCTAAGTACTCTATTCTTTCGGGAAAAACGAGTCTCTGGATACAGGACTTTGGACGAGAAGATGTCTCTCCATCTCGTCGACAGCATCGAAAACTTCTTTTGCTTCGAAAACCCTGTTTCGACTCGAAGCGTCACCGGTTATTCTCAGTATGCCTGATTGCTCCAAGCGATCGAGCGCATCGTTGGTTGCGGAGAAACTCCGGTCGATGAGTTTCATCGCGGAGGAGACCGTGAGGAGGGGTCTTCCGGGCAGCACCAACAGAAGTTCTTGTATCGCAGAGCCTTTGTTTGTCTTACCGAGTCTTTGGTTCCAACTTATCTCGAGATCGACTATAGCATCGATATATGCTTTCACAACTCGTGCTGCAAGCTCGATACTGTGCCCACAGAAGCGCGCCCATTCATCGATGGCTTTCGCTTTGGTCTGTCCTTCTTCCTTGAACCCAAAACCATAAGGCAGCAAATGCTCGGCATGATATTGAGTGTGAATCGCCGGCATCAGCCCGATTGGGGGAATGATGTTCTCGACGAGTCCGCGTCGGTAGATGATCGCATGTGCCATCGCGCGCCCTGTTCTGTCCAAGCCGCGTTTGAAGGGTTTAATGCTCTCGAACTGGAAGTGGGCCAGTGCTGCTTGAGTATTGGGGGTGTAGATATCTCTATTGATGAAGGAGCATAGATCTTCTATCAAGGGGATAACATCTTCCGGTGCCGGCGGCTGGTAGATTCCGATGAGATCTTCGGGCACACGGTAAGCTTTCTCTCTGAATTTCACGCCTGTATGCATCGCCGATTCGCCGTACACACAACGCGAATGTATTTCGAGAAGGGTTTCCGGATGGATTTTGCTCCCGGGTTCGATACATTCCGAAAGCCATTCAAGCGTTTGCATATACCAAAGCGCTTCCCTTGATGCCTCCTCAATAG
Source organism: Actinomycetota bacterium (assembly GCA_013335845.1). GTDB lineage: Bacteria > Actinomycetota > Coriobacteriia > Coriobacteriales > RUG844 > JAAXUU01. The sequence continues at coordinate 395 of JAAXUU010000108.1, read as the reverse complement.
CAAGTGCTTCTTCTGTGCTCTTTGTAAGCATGCTTCTCGAATACAGGCGATCGGTTTCGCTATCCGTCTTCTCCATACTTTCAAGCTCGATGAGCATTCTCAAATTCGGATCCTTGCCATCTATTCTGATGGTGGAGATCGCTTCGAGACGCGCAACGATTTTGCGAAGAGCTGGCCCTATCTGTTCAAATTTTATTCGCTCTTCCATTCGGATAAGCGCCATCTCGCCGCGAAAAATCTCTGCTGATGTTCTTGGACTCACAGCGAAATGTTGAGTATTGATAGAGGTTGGTATATACATAGCAGCCGCCTCTCTATGTATGATAATAGAAGGTTCCCCAAGCGAAGTATAGGTGTTCCCCGGGGTATGTAAATGTATTGCGTGAAAATACTTG
>JAAXUU010000369.1 GCA_013335845.1 Actinomycetota bacterium | reverse complement strand
GCCAAGTGCGGTCAATGCCTGCTCTTCACTGAAGCCACATTCGATTAGCTGGTCTATGCTCTCTTGGACCAAGCCGACCATGAGGTTAAGGGCTATGCTGCACGCCGCATGGTAGCGCGCTTTGTACTTCGAGTCGATACTGACGACCGAATTCCCCGCAGCCTCAAGAAGCCTTCGGACGTTATCGATGAGACCCGGGTCGCCTTCGATAGTGAAGAGCGCCTTCGCGACAGCCTCGTGTGACGTGTAACGGTCATTGACGGCGCACAGAGGGTGAACGGAACACGCCTGCGCCCCGACTCTACAGACATCCCCGAAAGCATCGTGCGCCGATAAGGACCCGCTGCAATGACACAAGAACTTACCCGTAAGGTCGACGCTCCCATTTTCGTGCAGGGAGACGAGCGATTCGAACACCTGCCCGATCGCGGCATCCGGGACGGTTATGAACAGTAGGTCGCTCGCTCGGACAAGTTCTGCCGAGTCAGAAAAAGCGGCGGAGTCCGTGAACTCCGCCGCTTTTCGTGCTGATTCAAATGATTTGCTGGCATAACCGATCAGCTTGAGACCGGAATCCGCAAAATGTCGGCCCAATGAAAAACCGACTTTCCCTGCACCTATGATACCTATCCGCATACGCTCACACCTCGATCCGAGCTTTCTCAAGCCCTATGTGTCGTCTTCTTCAAGTGGGACAAGCCGTACTCGATCGAATCCACGAGAGCGGTCCAAGATGCTTCGATGATGTTCTCGGAGACACCGATCGTCCCCCAGCTGTCTTTCCCGTCAGTCGACTCGATGAGTACGCGGGTCACAGCATTCGTGCCGATGCTTTCATCGAGAACGCGGACTTTGTAGTCGGTGAGTTCGATGGCTTCGATCTCCGGGTAGAATACCGTGATAGCTTGACGGAGCGCAACGTCGAGTGCGTTGACCGGACCGTTACCCTCCCCTGTCGCTATGAAACGCTTGCCGCCGACGTGGACCTTGATGGTCGCTTCGGTCATCACGCGGCCGTCTTCCCTCTTCTCGGCGATAACGCGGAATGATTCGAGCTTGAAGTGATCGACGCGGTCGGCGAGATGTGCATGGAGGAGCAACGCCAGCGACCCATCGGCCACCTCATACGAATAACCCTCATTCTCCCGTTCCTTGACATCTTCGAGTATGTGGGCGGTGAGTGCGGGGTCGTCCGAAAGGTCGACGCCGAGTTCCGCAGCCTTCGAGACAAGGGAAGCCCGACCGGCCAGCTCACTTACGACGACTTTTGCGAGGTTGCCCACGAGTTCCGGGTTGATGTGCTCATATGCTTCGGGGAATCGGGCTATAGCCGACACATGGATTCCGCCTTTGTGCGCGAATGCACTCGAGCCGACGTAGGGATGATGCGGATTGGTTGCGACATTGAGCGTCTCCGCGACATACAGCGAGATCGACGTAAGTGTGGCGAGATGCTCTGAACCTATAGCATGAAGGCCCATCTTCAACTCGAGAGCGGGTATGATGACGATGAGATCGGCATTGCCTACGCGCTCACCATAGCCGTTTATCGTTCCCTGCACCTGTGTGGCGCCGACGCGGATCGCCTCGAGGGAGTTCGCCACGGCGCACCCCCCGTCGTTATGTGCGTGGATCCCGATTTCGACACCGGGGAATCGTTCGATCACCGTTGCGGTGATGGTCGCTACCTCATAGGGCAGTGCTCCCCCATTGGTCTCGCAGAGTACCAGAGCATCGGCACCCCCGTCGAGGGCAGCTTGACACACGGCGAGCGCATACTCGGGATTCGACTTGTAACCATCGAAGAAGTGTTCAGCATCGAAGAATACGATCGGCGCATGTGCCTTCAGATACGCAATGGAATCCTCCACCATGCGCAGATTCTCATCGAGAGTCGCACGCAATGCGCGGGTTACATGGGCATCCCAGGACTTACCGAAGATCGTCAATACCTCGCAGCCGGATTCGACGAGCGAGCGAAGTCCCGGATCTTCATCCGCCGCTTTATCTTTATGGCGTACCGAGCCGAAGGCGGCGATTTTCGCATGCTTCAGACCAAGTTCCCCCACGCGCTCGAAGAACTCGATGTCTTTGGGATTCGACCCGGGGAAACCACCTTCGATGTAGGCGACTCCGAACGCGTCGAGACGAGCG
>JAAXUU010000368.1:1426-2159 GCA_013335845.1 Actinomycetota bacterium | reverse complement strand
ATCGCCGGCGACGATGTAGAATGTACCTCCGTCGACGGAAATGAAGCCGAGCGTGGAATCCTCGTCATTGTTCGACTTGATAGCATCGCCGGCTGCCTCGATCTCAAACGTACCGGCGCAGATTTTCACACAATCACGACCCCGCAAAGCATCTTCCGCCGCATTGATGATATACGTTCCGCCGGTGATCACAAGATCGTCTTTCGAGCAGATGGCATGGCGGTAGGAACTCTCGATTTCCAGCTCGCCCGTGCCGTTGAGCGTAAGGTCGACACTGCTGAATATAACCGCATTCGGCTCATCTTCCCCTTCCGCCAACGCATAAGAGGAACCATCGCTCAAGTAACTTTGCGTGCCTTCCGCTAAGGTTACGAATACCTTGTCAGCCTCTGATATCAAGATAGCAGGACCGGTTTCGCAGTTTACGGAAACTGCGTTGAGAACGATTTTCAGTTTATCCTCAGTGCCAGCCGCCACGGCGATCTGACCGTCACTGAGCGTTCCAGAAAGAACGTAGGTCCCACCTGCGGAAATCGTAAGGATATTCCCGTCGGCGCTTGCGCCTTCACCATCTATCGTGATGGCGTTATCGGCGAGGGTGATATGGGTCGCCGTCGAATCTTCCCAGGTACCGTCGAGGTCGGCGTCGGTGTATTCGGAGTCCATTTCAACTGTATCGACCACCGTTTGCTCGATGGGTTTCTCCGCAGCATGCAGCACGAGTACGAGTGGG
>JAAXUU010000368.1:0-1416 GCA_013335845.1 Actinomycetota bacterium | reverse complement strand
GTACTCGTGCTGCATGCTGCGGAGAAACCCATCGAGCAAACGAGGAGGGCAGATAGCAGAAGGGTGGCACCGCGTTTCGTCCGTGTATCGTCCGTCATCAGAGCACCTCTCTAACGGCAACCATGCGCCCGCAAACAATACTCAGATTTCCGTTTCGACAACGGATCTCGTCGATGAAACGCTTCTCGGTTTTGGAATCTTTGAGGCGGATGTGATATTCGAGCTGGTAAAGACTCCCCATATTGGTCGTTTTCACTTGCATGAGTTCAGACGACGAGGTGTAGCGAGCGAAGATATCATCGAAGATATCGCAGTAGTCGAGATCTTCGGGAATGGTAACCTTGAGACTTTTCTCGCCGATCTCCTTCTGCTTACCGAAGGGGGAAAGTGAATAGGCGATATTCGCCGCGCTGACGATAGCCGTGAAGACGACAGCCATCGTCAGATAGCCCATACCGGTCGCGAGGCCGACCGCCATAGCGAAGAATACGCTTCCTATGTCCTTCGCGCTGCCAGGTATCGAGCGGAAACGCACCAAGTTGAACACGCCCATGACCGCGATACCGGCACCGAGGTTCCCGTTGACAAGGGTGATAACCGCTTGCACGATAAGAGGAAGCAGCGCGAGCGTCACGACGAAATTCTTCGAGTGATCTTGTCTGAACATATACACAAGAGCGATTATCGAACCTAACACGAGCGATATCAGTGAGCACAACAGAAAATCACTCATGGATACAGCCGCGGCGGTGCTACCGGTTACATCCAAAATAGTTGAAAATGCAGAATCAAGCACAACGAACTCCTCCTTCTTCAGTCACCCGCGTGTCGCGGGTACCCTTCATTTTTTGTGTCGCAGCGGAAAAGGTCATATCATCGGCGACCTCCCACATGAACTCCGAAAAGGAAGCCTTATGGGCGTTGCCGTATTTAGAGAACGAGTTGGGGTAGACCTTGAGTTCCGAGAGAAGATGCGTGAGCCAAAGCGGGAAAGGTCCCGCACATTTGATTTCCATAATCCGCTCATCGCCTGAAAGCATGGGGTGTCCGCCTGCTCCGAACGCGAAATCGAGACCTTCATCGCGCCATAGAATATCCTTGTCGAAAGTTATACGCAGGTTCTCATCGTCAAGACAAAAATACGCCTCCCGCTCACATGAAATGAACATAGCGGGCTCAAGGCCGATATACCTTGCCCTCATCCAGTCGATTTCCCGTGATATCTGCACGCGTGCAGAAGAGGGCTCGATCACGTGCCCGGATGCATCGAATGCAGGGTGAAGGGCACAGGCATCCAGAAAACCCACACCCGAAAGGTAGACCTTTGCTGCCGCATAGGTCATCGCGACACGACGCTTATACACAACACCCTTGAATTTCTTTTTTATCTCCACGAAAACAATCGTATCGGAGGCA
>JAAXUU010000107.1 GCA_013335845.1 Actinomycetota bacterium | reverse complement strand
GCCGGTCTTCTTGTTGGGATACTGATACTCATTGAACTGGTCGACTCGCGGCCAACCTGCAAGTCCGACGCCGTGCCATATGAGGGGGTTATCGAGCGTGTGCTGCCCGAGAATCGCATCGGGGATAAGGGTTTTGGGGATGTGTCGCCAGCGGATATCGTAGATACTGGGGTTATTCCAGTCGAATCCCTGATAGGCGGCCGCCGGTGAAGGGTAGACCTCCGATTTGGGGTTCGGACACTGTGATGCCATACCGAACAGACCCCATTCGATGAACTTCATGACATTTCGTCCCGGCTTGCCTAGGCCTTGCATACCCATGAGCACGACTTCGAGACGACCGGGTTCAGCTGAATAGGCTGAGCGGATGTAGGATCCGCCATTGCAATGCCCGATCGAGACTCTCTCCTCATACCAGCGCTTGGCAAGAGCTTTGATGATACGAACCGGAACGCCGCATATCGGAGAAGCCCACTCAGGGGTCTTGGGAACGCCGTCTTCCCTGCCCAGTATGTAATACTCCTCCCAGTCGAAACCGATGACGTGGGACTCTACGTACTCTTTGTCATACCATCCGTTGGTCATCCAAATATACGCTATCGCGCATTGAAGAGCGGCGTCGGTGTTGGGATACACGGGTATCCAGCGGTCGGCGCGTATCGCACCGCTGTAGTTGAGATCGGGCGAGATATGGACCTGCTCGACGCCTATTTCGGTAAGCCAGAAACAGTACTTACTTGAAATCTGGCCTTCCCAACCCCAGGGAGTCGTTTCTTCGTCGCATCCCCAGTGTAAGAAGATATCGGTGTTTTCTGCGATGTCGAGCATGAGATTGCCGATATCCCCTTGCCCCAGGTTATCACAACCCCAAACATGCTTTGCACCCCAGTACCAGCCTTCCCAGCTGTCGGGATTTCTAGCTTGCATCGTGAATCCACCCGTCAGCGCCAAAAGACCCATCTGACAGCTATGGGTAGCATGTATTACTTTCGTCTCACCGTGTCCGTCGCCTTGAGCGAGAATGGCCATGGGACCATAGGTGGCTTGCACCCTTTTTATTTCGGATGCGATGATGTCGGTTGCCTCATCCCACGAGATGCGCTCGAACTTGCTCTTGCCACGATTCTCGGGGTGCCGCTCGCCATTGGGGTCCCAGTCCACACGTTTCATTGGATAAGGAACGCGGTTTTTCGAATACGCGCGTTTCTTATAGACATAAGCGAAAGGTGGGATATCCGTTTTGAAGGTCGAGTCGAATGAACCGCCGCGCGCCTTGATCGACCAAGGACGTAGATACTCGGCTGAGTATTTCTCGTCGATCTGCATTGGTCGGGTTCGGACGATCTTCCCATCTTTCACATCGATATTAGCGGAAAGAGCACCCATCCCGAAAGAGCCTAAACCCAGACCCTTAAGGTAGGTAGTATCTGCAATTTTCACTGATTTCCTCCTCTTCTCTTGCTAACCGTTATCTTCAGATCAACGTTGTCTTCCGACAACCCCTTCCTTTACCCTCCCTCTTCATACGTTCTATCCGCAAACCTAAGAACGCAGGGTTCGACGTCTGCGGAGTTTCTCGTCTATGCTTTGAGTGAGTATAGGGAAAACCGGCATGCGAACGCATCGCCCGAGTGGTTCTATTGTCAGAAGGCCAGTCGACCTACCGACTTGATTTACCGGTATGAGGAACAGTAATCACGTATCCGATGCTACGATCGCAGCGGACATCCGGATCGGTATGAGATTGGTTTGAGGTTCGATTGAAGTCAGGGGCCCGGCTGAAGGGGCTCTATTCGCCGTCGTTCTGGCGCTGGAATCCAGACTCGAACAGATCGATCAATTCCTGCTGCGAGTGCACGCCGAGCTTCCGATAGATATGATGCACATGCGTCTTGGCGGTATGATTCGAGACGACGAGCTTCTTCTGGACATATTCGGTATCACGCCCACGGGCGAGCATCCCGAACACCTCCCTCTCGCGCGGTGAAAGAGCATACTGCTCACACACTTCCTCACAACGGTGCTTCCATCTGCCGTAGGGGCTCTTCTCCTCGTCCCCTTGGACAACGGTCTCTTGAGGAAACCACCACATGAATACGAGCGCTATAACGAGAAGCAGAACACCCACCATGGATACGACGGCATAGACTGTCTCAGAAAGGCTGCCGTTCTGATAGAAAGCGAAAACCAACAGCCATCCCAAAAAGATACCCAAAGCGCCTGCGCCCCTGTTGAAACCGAGAGCTTTTATCGGCGCGAGGTTATTCAACGAGATCACCTGCAACATGACGATCCAATTGATAACCGCATAGCAAACGAAGCCTGCGTCGAGGATGACGCAACAGATGATACGCACGGTAGTACCGGAAATCGGCATGGGAAGCAAGGCTATAGCGATAATGGGAAACAACATCCGCTGCGGCAGTCTGAATACGTCGACCTTGCTCATCCTGGGAGTGTAGCCGACAAGGAAGATACCTGCGAGACAGATCGCGAGCACTATGAAGAACATGGAATCGATTTCATCGGCAAGGGTCATGCTGATGCCCTGAGAGGCGCCGAAAGCGAAACTGTAGCAGAACAATCCCGTAGTGATCCCTTTGATGTCGAACGTCAGGCGCCGAGACTCCTCGGCAACCGCAACCTCATCTCTCACGCTTCGCGTCGGGACGAAATGAAGCAGAAGCGTCGTAATCGGCAGCAGGCATGCCGCCGCCAAAACCGCCGCCACGTCGTTCATGTTCACGATCACCACGTAGATGAGTACCCCCGCCGCGAACGACACCACGGAGTTAAGGAGACGATCCTTCGCATCGAGTGCCAGGATGAACAAACCTACCCGCACAATGAGGAATCCTCCCGCGAAACCGCCGAGAAACCATAGCGCGAGAACCAAGGGAAAGGCGACAGGTACATCGAAATAGAGCAGCAAACGTGCAAGGCTGAGTAAAACCCCGAAACCGGACGGAACGAAATGCAGCGCAGGAGCAAGAGAACGGTAGCGCTTTTCAAATGATTGCAACATCGCCAGCAAGAGAGGGCAAACCACGCCGAGAAGACCCACGAGATACTGCAACTGGACAGAACGTAAGTCGAAAGATGAGAAATCCGCAAGCACATCGCTCGTGAACAAAACGAGAACCCAACTCCACAGGAAGGCGAATCCGGACAAGCCCGATAACGAATGAAGATTCCACTTCGTAGATTTCTCGTCCACCGAAACATCATTTTGCACGTTCATCTTGGCAATCATGCAAGGCCCTTCGAAAATCAAGTAGGTAGGTTTACGCACCTCTTCGGCATTCAGTACTCCGGTGCGATTCCACGAGAACGCATTGTCCTCATACTATGGATTAAAGTCATTGTCACAGGGTACCCGTATCGTCGTATACAAAATACCTTATTGCATATGCGCGGTTCGATTCTATCAAAGTTGAGCCGTCGTAGCGCATGTTTCGGTAGGGACCTTGTAAACAGTGATGAATTCAGTATTCTATGATTTCAGGAAGGGGATTACCAGATGGATAGACCCAACACCATTAACAGCGGAGTCCAAACGTATTTCAAAGGACTTGGCTTTTGCGGAGGAGGCTGTGGTTCCAACACCTGCGAAGTAGACGTTAAGGACGGAAAGATCCTACGTATCCGCCCTCTTCGTTTCGACAAGAACTATGATCGGGAATCATTCAACCCTTGGACGCTTCACGCCCACGGCAAAACACTCTCAGCGGCCGAAAAGACGGAGATTCCCCCCTTCAGTCTCGTGTACAAGAAGCGCGCGTATTCGAAGAACCGCATCCCGTATCCCATGAAACGAGTCGACTGGGATCCCGAGGGTGAACGTCACCCCGAGAATCGTGGCAAGAGCAAGTTCGAACGCATCTCCTGGGATGACGCCCTCGATATCGTGGTGAAGGAACTCAAACGCGTGATCGAGACCTATGGGTCATACTCCATTCTGGCGCAAATCGACGGACACGGCGAGACCAAGTGCATCCATGGTCCCCACGGATGTCAAACCAATCTTCTGAATATGCTCGGTGGATACACCTATCAAGCGCGCAACCCCGATAGCTGGGAAGGCTGGTACTGGGGCGCGAAACACGTTTGGGGCCAGTCACCTCTCGGCCAAGGCGATCAGTACAACCTCTGGCATGACGTTTCTCAAAATTGCGAGATGCTCCTGTTCTGGGGCTGCGATATGGAGACGACTCCCTGGGCTTGGGGCGGACAGCAGAGCAGTCGCCTTTGCAACTGGTTCACGGAGTTGGGAATCCAGCAGGTCTACATCTGCCCCGATTTCAACTATGGAGCTGCGGTACATGCCGACAAATGGATCCCCGTACATCCCAACACAGACAGCGCACTCCACCTGGCTATCCAATATGTCTGGCTCATCGAGGGAACCTGGGACAAAGAATACGTCGAAACACACGCCGACAGCCAAGAACTCTATTTCGATTATGTTCTCGGCAAGGAAGATGGCATTCCCAAAACACCCGCTTGGGCCTCCCCCATCTGCGGTGTTCCCTCCCGCCAGATCAAAGCCCTGGCGCGGAATTGGGCGAAACTTCGCACCAGCATCGCCCACTGTAACGGCGGTTCGTACATCCGCTCGACCTATTCACACGAACCTGCACGCCTCGAAGTCTTGGGACTGACGATGCAGGGCTTCGGAAAGCCGGGTCGTAACGTACTGAAATTCATCGAATGGCAGATGTTCGGCGAAGCCAACTCGATGCCGGGACCTCGTTCCGAAGTCATCCCCACGATCTATGCCGCATATCACGGATGGATGATGGGCTTGCAGGCCTCCTTCATCCCGAAGACCATGATGCCCCAGGCACTTTCGGGAAATTACACCGCCGAGAACCCCCTGACTTGGTATTCATATCCGGATGCAAGCATGCCCCCCGAGATGCAATTCAATGCGTATCAGTACCCCCTGCCCGGCGCGAACCCGATCCGCATGATTTGGAGCGACGCTCCCTGTTGGACGACATGCTGGAATGGCGGAAACGCCATGATCGATGCTTATCGGAGTCCGAACATCGAGTTCATCCTGACGCAGCACATCTGGATGGAGAACGACTGCCTGTTCGCCGATCTCCTGCTTCCCGTCAACACGAAGTTCGAGGAAGAAGATGTCAGCACCGATACCTGCGGTGGAGACTTCAATCTGTTCTACTACGAAGGACAGTGCATCGAACCTGTCGGAGAATCGAAAAGCGATTATGAAATCGCCTGCGAGGTCGCAAAACGCTTTGGAGATGAGTACTACCAGGCGATGACTTCAGGGAAGACCAACGAGGATTTCATCCGTGACGCATTCGAGAGTTCCGGTATCCAAGGCTATCTGAGTTACGAAGATTTCAGAAAGAACGATTATTTCGTAGTTCCCACCGCAAAAGGTTGGGAAGACGACCCCTGCGGCTTCGAGCGCTTCTACAAGGAGCCCGAGAACTACCCCTTGGAAACGGACACCGGCCGCGTCAAGTTCTATTCGGACAAACTTGCCGAGGGATTCCCTGACGACAAAGAGCGCGGTCCCTATCCGAAATGGATTGAGAAGGGCGAAACCCATCCCGACGAGCGACGCACAACTCCTCGGAGCGAGAAATTCCCGTACCTCATCGTATCCAATCACCCAAGATGGCGTTGTCATGCGCAGCTCGACGACATCACCT
>JAAXUU010000367.1 GCA_013335845.1 Actinomycetota bacterium | reverse complement strand
GAACGACCAGCACCCGTGGGACCCGAGCGTGATGCACGTGGACGTGTTGCCGACGACGATCGGAGCGCTCTGGAGCTGGTCGGACCTCGACAACTCCGACCCGGTGCATAAGATCTCGATCATCGCCCGTGGTCAGGCCCTCGGCTATACGCTATCACTCCCGACGGAAGACCGCTTCCTGACTTCGCGAAACGAGATGTACGATGACCTCGCCATGTTCTTGGCCGGTCGTGTCGCCGAGGAAGTCGCTTGTGACGATATCACCACGGGTGCTTCGAATGACCTCGAGCGCGCAACCAAGATGGCACGTCAGATGGTCACGCGTTACGGCATGAGTGGCTTGGGAACGCAGTCGTTCGGCGAAGCGAACCATGAGGTCTTCCTCGGTCGCGATTATGCCGCAACTCCCGACTATAGCGAGCAGACGGCGAACCGCATCGATGAAGAAGTCGCGAATATCATGAGAATCGCCCACGATCGCGCAGAGAAGATCCTCACAGAAAAGAGGGATCAACTTGATTTGATGGCTTCGGTGCTCATCGAGCGCGAAACCGTCGACGGAAAAGCCGTGCAGGCTTTGTTGGCGAATCGTTGGGAAGAGTATCTGGTCGAAGAGAAGAGTGATAACGAGCGCAAGGCCGCTGCAGAAAGTGCAGCGATCGAGGCTGAGCGCAAGGCCGCCGAGGAAGCTGCTGCCGCTGCGCGCGAGCAGGCTGAACTCGATGCAGAGCGCTTCGGTGTTCCCCCTGTTCCGGGTGTTCCCTCAGAACTCAAGACCGGTGCGCTCGTCACCCCCGGGTTCGAGGATGCGACCGTTGTGACTTTACCGGTCCAACCTTCTGCGGGAGCTGACGCGACGATACATGACGGCGATACGCCGACGATCGATGATTCGCGTCCCAAGCCCCCGAGCGCGTAAGGGTTCGTGAAGCTACTACGTTCGAGGCGTGTATTTCAAGTAGGATGACCGCAACCCCGCCTGTTCAATCAGGCGGGGTTGCTTCCGTAAGTGAAGCTCTGCCGGATCCACGCATGATGGAAACCGTATCGATGACGAGGGATTGATAACCGTGGTTGAAAAGCCCGAATTGCTGGCTCCTGCCGGTGGTTTCGAACAACTTGAATACGCGCTCTATTTCGGGGCCGACGCCGTCTATGTAGGAGGCGACTGCTTCGGTTTGCGCAAGCGGGCCGATAATTTCTCGAATGACGAACTGAGTACCGCCGTGCGAATGGTGCATGAAGCGGGCAAGAAGATCTTCGTCACAGTGAATGCCTTGATGCACAACGACGACATCGCCCCGCTGCGTGAGTACCTCGCTTTGCTTGGCTCCATCGACGTCGATGCCGTCATCCTCAGCGATTTCGCAACTTTGCAACTTGCCAAGGAGGTCGCTCCCGACGTCGCGATCCACGTAAGCACCCAAGCTTCCTGCACGAATTATATGGCGGCGAATCTCTGGCATGAATTGGGTGCCAAGCGTATCGTACTTGCGCGCGAGCTCTCGATCGAGGAGATCTGCGTCGTTCGTGAAAACGTACCTCAGGATCTCGAACTCGAAGTGTTCGTGCATGGGGCCATGTGCATGGCATATAGCGGCCGCTGTCTGATTAGCAATTATCTCACCCATCGCGATGCGAATCGCGGAAACTGTACGCAACCATGCCGTTGGAAGTACACCCTTCAAGAAGAGACGCGCCCGGGCGTTTATTTCCCCATCGAGGAAGATGGGAGGGGAGCGTTTCTCATGAGCTCCAAAGACCTCGCGATGATCGAACACCTCGATGAACTCGCGAAGGCCGGCATCGACAGCATCAAAATCGAAGGGCGTGTGAAGAGCGCCTACTACGTGGCGACTGTGGTGAACGCATATCGACAGGTACTTGACGGTGCTCTTGCACAGGAGTTTCTACCTTCGGAGGAGCAATGATTGTCCGTTTTATTGGTTTCTCTTTTTTCTCCATCTTCTTTGCCGCACCAGCTTGTTTTGGTGGAGCGACAACTGGCATGACAGCATTAATTATTTTGGTGCTTGGTGCTTTTTTTGTCCGACGACTTTTTCCTCCTTGACCTTGACTGCACGATTGCCTGGTTCCACCTTGACCTTGGCATGGTGCTCATTGAAACTACTGATCAAACCACTCTGATGCGGTGGCTTGGTACGAGGC
>JAAXUU010000366.1 GCA_013335845.1 Actinomycetota bacterium | reverse complement strand
ACAAAGGGAGACACCCAATCGGGCCAGAGAGGTCTATCTCACCCATGTGGAGCACATCGTTTACGATGCCGCAACAGCCGCCCTGCATTTTCTAAATGCAGCGGCGTACTCGAATGGAGCTCATTTCGGGGAAATCGAATGCGACGCATCCTTGCGTGCACTCTGTTCGAAGCAGTCACCCCAAGGCTCTCTCGCAGAAGCCATTTGCCTACAATTCTTCAACACCTTAGAAGACAGCGCACCATGGCATGTCTGCGAAAACGAAACCTGCGGCAATCGTTTCAAATATCGTCAGAATTCAGCTGAGAGTACTGCTCCTGAAACACGCCTGAGAGAAAGCCGCTACTGCAGGGTGAACTGTGGCACCATACAGCGCAGACGGAATAAGAGCAGAAGCACGCACTACGAAATCGTGGAATCTCCGGAGGATTGACAGGGGTTGTATCCTCGAAGCTAGCCGAAAGACAATGTCCTGACCAGCAATGCATAGAACTTGCAAGCATCCTCTATTTTATTGACAGCGCAGTGTTCGTTTCGCATATGCGCCAATTTGTATTCGCCCGGGCCGAAGCCGATGGTTGGAATACCCATGCTCACCGGCGTGACTGCGTTCGTCCCGAAGTCCCAGAAGTCGTATCCCTGCGAGGGCATCGCGAAAAGCTCCTCGTATGCGGCATTGCACGCTCTTGTCAATACGTGGCCCTCGTCGATCTTCCATGGATTGTGCATCGGCTCATATACGAGATTCCCGCCATTCCAACTTGTGTGACAAAGCGTCCCGACTTCCCACGAGGCATTCTTGCCTGCGACGAGATCGTCCATCTCCCATTTCACCTGATCGAGAGTTTCTCCGTACGCCAAGCGGCGGTCGAGATAGATGCTGCACTCTTCGGGAACTGCGTTGAGGGAGGCACTTATGCAGGATATATCCGAGAGAACCACGGTGCCATGAGCACCCTGAACATCGCACAGCTTAGTATTCAGGACCTCGACTCGGTTGATGATCTCGGCCATCTCATATACGGCGTTGACACCTTTTTCCGGAGCGGAACCGTGCGCGGAAACTCCGTAAGTCTTGATGCGCACCTGAGCTTTCCCTTTGTGCCCGACGGTTATGATATTGTCTGACGGTTCGCAAATAATCACGTAGTCCGGCTTGATGTCATAGTTCGAATAGAGCATACGAAGGTTCTCTCCATCACAGTATTCCTCGCAAACCGTACAGGTGACATAGATGGTTTTACCTTCAATCCAACCCGACTTTTTCGCCAAGGCGGCGGCAAATACAGATGCACCGAGAGCGGACTTCATATCGACAGAACCGCGGCCCCATATCTGGCCATCGACGATTTCTCCGGAAAAGGGAGGGACGTCCCACAGCGGGGCATCATTAACCTGAACGGTATCCATATGCGAATCGAATTGGATCCGCATCGGGCCATCTCCGATTCGCCCCACAACGTTTCCGACGGAGTCGATGAAAACCTCATCATAGTCGAGCTTCTTCATCTGCTCGACGATGAGATGAGCGAAATCCCCTTCCTCATCTGAATAACTTCGAGTCTTTATCGCTTCGCTGACAAAAGCGATCAAATCATCCCGATAGCCTTCGAACATACGATCAACAGCTGCCCGTGACATCCTATACTTCCTTTTCATTCACGATTCTTTTGTAATTCTCAGGGTCGGTGTCGCCTTCTGTACTGAATAGCAGGATGACAGAATCTTTATCGAGCCCCATTTGTTCTTTTTCTTCAGCATACTCCCGATCTTGGCACAGCGCCAAAAGCAAGCCAAAACCGACTGCGCCGGATTCCCCCGAGACCACCTTTTCGTCTCCGCTTTCGGGGTGCGCAAGTTTACGCATGCCACGAACCGTCACCCAGTCCGGGCAACGGGCAAAATTCGACGAGAAGTCACGCAGAACAGGGAATATCCACCTATTCGTCTCGCCGCAATTCAATCCCGCCATAATCGTCTGTGGGTTCCCGCCTATTGCGATAAGTTCGCCATGCTTCACTGATTCGAATATGCAGGCGGCCTCGTCGGCTTCGATGATAGTCACCTTGGGTGCTTTCTCGGCGCCTTTCTCGGTGTTTTTTTCAATATTTTTCTCGGTAT
>JAAXUU010000106.1 GCA_013335845.1 Actinomycetota bacterium | reverse complement strand
TTACGGTGCTGCCCCCGTTCTTCGGATTACAGGGGACAGTCGTCGACATCTCGCCGTGGCAGATAGCGCAAAGCGTATTCATCTATCTAGGGATCCCGTTTATCGCAGGCACGCTCACGCGTTTCCTGTTACTTCGTGCCAAAGGCCGCTCGTGGTATGAGAATGTCTTCGTGCCGAGAATATCGCCGATAACCCTCATCGCTTTGCTCTTCACCATCATCGTGATGTTCTCACTGAAAGGCGAGACCATCGTGCAGATACCACTCGATGTCGTCCGTATTGCGATTCCCTTGCTGTTCTACTTCGGCATCATGTTCTTTGTCGCTTTTTGGCTTGGGCACAAGACGAATACAACCTATGAGAAGAACACCTCGATTGCATTCACGGCTACCGGCAACAATTTCGAACTCGCAATTGCGGTCGCGGTTGCGACTTTCGGTCTGGGTTCGGGCGAGGCATTCGCCGCTGTTATCGGTCCGCTCGTCGAGGTACCCGTCCTCATCCTTCTCGTGAATGCAGCCTTCGCGCTGCGGCGACGCTGGTACCAGCGGAAACCTCAATAAACCAACGCCCACGACATCGACCAAACCTCATTCATTTTCTCGTTCATAGCCTCATGTACGACCTCGATCAGAGGTCGCTCAATCGACCGCAAAACTATGTGCGCGAATTCTGTAGAAGCTTGACAAGCTCAGCGTGGATGTCTATATTTTCAGAACGTTAGTTAGACTAACTAATTTCTGAGGAGCGTCCATGCAAGATTTTCCACATGTATTGAATAGTATGTTGGTTGAGGTTTATAACAACATACTACGGGTCGAGGAAGGGTATCTCAAGCACAACGATAAAATCAACCTCTCGATCAACGAGATGCATCTTATCGAATGCGTCGGCATGGATAAGGAAAACGGGAAATCAGTAAGCGAAATCGCAGAGTATTTGAGAATCGCAAAGCCTTCCGTTACGGTGGCTGTAAACAAACTCGAGAATAAAGGATATCTGGAAAAACGAGGGTGCAGCAAGGACGGTCGAGTCGTTCGTGTCTATCTCACAAGAGAAGGCCGGAAGGTCGACATATACCATAGGCAGTATCATATGAATATGGTCCGTGAGATTGAAAAAGAGTTCGGTGAGAACGAGCAGGAATATCTGCTTCGTGCCATAGGGAAGTTAAACGATTTCTTCAACAAGACAAGTGAAGTGATTAAATGAGTTTTAGAATACTGGGAACGGGCCATAGCGTTCCGTCGCGCATTGTGACCAATGACGAACTATCAACCTTCTTGGATACGTCCGATGAATGGATCTCAAGTAGGGTTGGCGTGCGAGAGCGCAGGGTCTGCACCACAGAGACTGCGGCGGACTTGGCATACCAAGCTGCGCTGAATGCGCTCGAGATGAGCGGGACGAAGCCGGAAGAGCTCGATATGATCCTCTGTGCGACGATCAGTGGGGATGACGCATCTCCATCCTTGGCATGTATGGCACAGGGAATGCTCGGAGCGACATGCCCGGCAATGGATATCAATGCCGCTTGTTCGGGATTCATCTACATGCTTGATACGGCAGCAGGTTTCTTCGCCCGTGGGAAAGTCAAAAAAATGCTCGTGATCGGCGCTGAACGTACGAGCCGTATCCTCGATTGGAATGACAGGAACACCTGTGTTATTTTCGGCGATGGTGCGGGCGCTATGGTCTTAGGTGAGGGTGACGGGTACCTTTCATCGAAGCTCTTCGCGAAGGGCGGCGACAGCGTGATCAAAATCCCGCTATTCGTAGGCATGTCACCGTTCTATGACAATGAAACCTTGGAGCCCTATGTGCATATGAACGGGCAGGAGACGTTTAAATTCGCCGTGAACGCCATGTGCCAAGACGTACCCGAGGTTATCGAGGAAGCCGGTTTACAGCAATCCGATATCACGTGGGTTATTCCCCACCAAGCGAATATCCGAATCATCGATGCGGCGAAGAGGAAGATGGATATTCCCCAGGAGCGCTTCTGCTCGAACATAGACCGTTACGGTAATACATCTGCTGCGAGTATCCCTCTCCTGATCGACGAGATGAATCGAGAGGGCAAGATCAAAGAGGGCGACTATCTGGCTTTGTGCAGCTTCGGCGGAGGTCTATCCAGCGCCGCGTGCGTTATCAGATGGTAGTGGGTAGGTTCTACTCTGCACTTGCACGATTCAAGTGCGGTACGATTTGTTCAGCGAGGAAGGGACGATTCCTTCCTTTGAAAATGACAGAAAAACGATGGAGGTACTGAAAATGGTATTTGAAACAATTGCACGTAATATCGCTGATCGTCTTGATTGTGATGTTGCTACTATCACGGAAGAGACGACATTCGAGTCGCTCGGAATTGACTCCCTGGACACCGTTGAGATGGTTATGGAGCTCGAAGAGGAACTCGGTTTCGAAATCGAGATGGAAGGCAGCCTGAAAACTATCGGAGAGTTCGCGGAGTTCGTCGAATCCAAGAGGCCGTAGTCGCATGATCAAGACACCGGTTTGCGACCTTCTCGGAATCGAATACCCGATTTTCCAGGGAGGAATGGCTTGGATAGCGGATGGAAAGCTGGCTGCTGCGGTTTCCAATGGCGGTGGCCTTGGGATCATATCCGCTATGAATGCCAACGCAGACTATCTTAGGCAGCAGATACATATCGCGCGTGAGTTGACCGATAAACCGTTCGGGGTCAACATCATGCTAATGAGCCGCTTTGCCGATGAAGTAGCCGAAGTGGTGATCGAGGAGAAGGTCGCGGTCGTCACTACCGGCGCAGGAAACCCGTCGAAGTATATGAAGGCTTGGTTGGGAGCGGGAATCCATGTTATTCCCGTTGTGGCTTCCGTCGCCATGGCGAAGCTGATGACGAGAGTCGGAGCCTCCGCGCTGATCGCAGAAGGCGGAGAAAGCGGTGGCCATGTGGGTGAGACGACCACCATGGTGCTCGTCCCGCAGGTATGCGACGCGACAACACTCCCGGTCATCGCGGCGGGCGGTATCGCTGACGGACGTGGGGTCGCAGCAGCCTTTATGCTCGGCGCGCAAGGCGTGCAACTGGGAACCCGTTTCCTCGTGGCCGAAGAGTGCTCCGTCCACCCTGAATACAAGGCGAAGATCCTGAAAGCGAATGACATAGCTACCGTTACGACGGGCAAGCGCCTCGGGCATCCCGTGCGCAGCTTGAAAACGCCGTTCTCCAGAGCATATCTGAAGACGGAGTATGAAGCTAAAACGGACGAGGAGCTGGAAGGCAAAGCTGCGGGCGCACTGAGGTTGGCAGCAGTGGAAGGTGATACCGAACGAGGGTGTTTCCTTGCGGGACAGGTGGCCGGTATGGTCACCAAAGAGCAGCCCGCCGCAGAGATCATCGAAGAGATATTCGTCGAAGCGGAACAGATTCTAAGGAATGCGGATCGATGGGTAAAATAGCTTTCATTTTCTCGGGTCAAGGCGCCCAGTACAGTGGAATGGGCGAGGAGCTGTATAAAAGCAGCGCAGCAGCTCGAGAGGTATTCGACATCGCAGATCGGGTACGGCCCGGAACCTCGGACCAGTGTTTTTCGGGGACGATTGAAGAGATCTCCATAACCGAGAACACACAGCCGTGCCTCTTTTGCGTCGATCTGGCCGCCGCTGCCGCTCTTAAAGAGGCGGGTGTCACGGCCGATATGCTCGCCGGTTTCTCCCTCGGCGAGATCGCTGCCCTGGCGTTTTCGGGCGCGGCGACGTATGAGGACGGTTTCCGGTTGGTCTGTAATCGCGGGGCTTTGATGCAGAAAGCGGCAGAGAAGACCGACGCTGCCATGATCGCAGTTCTTAAGTTGGACGACGAAGCAGTCGTCGCCCTCTGCAAGGAGTTCGCCCAGGTCTATCCGGTCAATTTCAACTGCCCCGGTCAGGTCGTGGTCTCGGGAGAGAAAAGCGAGCTCGAGCTATTCAAGCAACGCGTCAAGGAACTCGGCGGCAAAGCGCTTCCTTTGAAAGTCAGCGGAGGTTTCCATTCTCCCTTCATGTCGGAAGCGGCAGAGCGATTCTCGGCTGTGCTGAGTGAATACGAGTTCTCGGATCCCATCATTCCGCTCTATTCGAATGTCTCGGCTTCACCTTATTCAGACGACTTGAAGGAGCTTCTGGAAAAGCAGATTTGCAGCCCCGTACTTTGGAGTCGAACCATAGAGAATATGGTGGCGGCGGGTGCGGATACCTTCATCGAAGTGGGTCCCGGAAAGGTACTGTCCGGTTTGGTTTCCCGCATAGCACCGGGTGTGCGCGTGCTCAATGTGGAAGATAGTGAAAGTCTCAAAAACGCTATTGTAGAGGTGGGAAGTCGTGCTTAACGGAAAAATAGCGCTGATTACAGGCGCTTCGCGTGGAATCGGCAGAGCGATAGCCCTCAAGTTCGCCTCGTTGGGCGCAGATATCGCGGTAATCTATTCCGGTAATGAAGATAAGGCGCTCGAGGTTTGCAGTGAAGCTCGACAGATGGGGGTCCGTGCAGAGGCATTTCGCTGTGACGTTTCCAATTTCGAAGAGACGCGCATGACCGTGGACGCGGTGAAGAACACCTTGGGCTCGGTTGATATCCTCGTGAATAATGCGGGTATCACCAGGGACGGTCTTATCCTGTCCATGAAAGAAGAAGCGTTCGATCAGGTTTTGGATACGAACCTTAAGGGTACATTCAACATGATCAAGCATTGTTCGCCCATGTTCCTTAAGAAACGCAGTGGAAAGATCATCAACATCAGTTCCGTTGCCGGAATCATGGGGAATCCCGGTCAGGCGAATTACTCTGCGTCCAAAGCCGGTGTCATCGGGTTGACGAAATCTGTGGCACGGGAACTCGCTTCGCGGAACGTGTGTTGCAATGCGATCGCACCCGGTCTGATCCAGACCGAAATGACGGAGAACCTTGCGAATGGCAATCCGCTCCTAACGAGCGTTCCGCTGGGACGCATGGGTAAGCCCGAGGAAATCGCCGAGTTGGCTGCTTTTCTGGCGCAGGATATCTCGAACTACATCACCGGTGAAGTAATCCGGATCGATGGCGGATTGGCTATGTAATGGCGATACTAGGAGGACTCGTGAACAGAGTAGTGATAACCGGTTTGGGAGCAGTGACTCCCGTCGGTAATGACGTTGCTTCGACGTGGCAGAACCTTGTCGCGGGAATCCACGGAATCGGCCCCATCACAAGGTTCGATACCACGGACTACAAAGCGAAGCTTGCAGCAGAGGTCAAGGATTTCGATCCGCTCATATATATGGATAAGGACGAGGCCCGTAAGAACGATCTCTACTCGCAATACGCGATCGCCGCGGCTTGCCAAGCTATGGACGACAGCGAGCTCATGGGGACGATCGAACCTGAGCGGTTCGGCGTCTACTTCGGATCCGGAACGGGCGGTATGACGACGTTCTCCGATGAGCACACGAAGCTTCTCTCTGCCGGACCGAGAAGGGTATCACCGTATTTCGTTCCAAAGATGATATCCAATATCGCTGCCGGGAATATCGCCATTCGCTTCAATGCCAAAGGACCCTGTGTCGCTGTTGTGACTGCATGCGCGACCGGTAGTACCGCAATCGGGGAAGCCCTTCGCACAATCCGTCATGGCTATGCGGACGCGATCATCGCCGGTGGTGCCGAAGCATCCATCGTTCCGTTGGCTGTCGCGGGATTCGTCAA
>JAAXUU010000365.1 GCA_013335845.1 Actinomycetota bacterium | reverse complement strand
CTCATGGGACGTGTCGAGAAGAAGTTGAGCTACTATCACGAATAACTGTTCGGGAAAACCCCTTGGAAATGAAAAACCACTTGGAAATCGAATGCTCGGAGAAGTGACATGGAAGTTTTGCGCATAGACAATATCAAGAAGAGCTTCGGTTCGACCGAGGTACTGCACGACATCTCGCTTTCCGTCGAGCAAGGGGAAGTCGTTGCGATAATAGGGCCGTCGGGGTCGGGGAAGTCGACGCTTTTACGCTGCGCTACCTTGCTCGAGAAGATGGACTCAGGGACATTGGTATATGACGGCGAAGTCGTCGCGCAAAACGATGCGTCCGGGAAATCAGTCTATGTGGGTGCGAAGGAATTGCGTGCGGCGAAATCCAAGTTCGGTCTCGTGTTTCAGAATTTCAACCTCTTCCCCCACTATACGGTCATCAAGAATATCACCGACGCCCCGATTTCCGTCCAGAAGCGTGACCATGACGAGGTGTTCGCCGAGGCGCGGGTCCTTCTCAAGAAGATGGGGCTCGAAGGCAAGGAAGATGCGGTTCCCTGTGAATTATCGGGAGGACAGCAGCAACGAGTGTCCATCGCACGTGCCTTGGCACTCAAACCGGATATCCTTTTCTTCGATGAGCCGACATCGGCGCTCGACCCGGAGCTGACAGGTGAGATCCTCAAGGTTATCCGCACTCTTGCCGCAGAGCACATGACCATGGTCATAGTCACCCATGAGATGTCCTTCGCTCGCGATGTGGCGGACCGTATAATCTTCATGGACGGCGGGTATATCATCGAAGAGGGAAAGCCTGAAGACGTTATCGGCAATCCCCGGCAAGAACGTACGCGCGCTTTTTTGAATCGCTTCGAGGATTAGGTCGGGGATTAGTTAGAGGAATAGTTCGAGGAATAGTCTATTGCACCATATTTGTGCGAAATGATTGTATTCAGGGAAGATTCTGCGAATGTTATGCTGACGACCTCATAAGTACAGTAGAATACAGATAATCTATAAATACTGCAGGGCTCTATCCCGCAAAGAGCGTTAAGGGGAAGCATCTTGACTCCTAGTTATTCCAATGGACCATCCGGTAAGCGCCCGGATCTTTCAAAATTACCGGATTTCAATCTGGATGATATCAATCTGGATGATATAGAGCTTTTCGAGCAGGATTTCGACGATATCGAAGCGACGAGAACATTCCAGCGAAGCGGCGAAAACGAAGATCTCACCCGTGAGTTCGAATTACCCATTATAACCAAGAGTTACTCGGGCGTATCGGAGTATTCGTATCCCGAGACAGAAGCATTGGATGCGCGTTATTCGCGTGCGTTCGGCGATAGTATGCCTCCTAAGCGTAACGGTAAGAGGATAGCGCTCATCGTCGGTGGCGTGTTCTTGGTGTTGTTGCTCGCGGTCGTGGGTGTCGAAGCCGGCTTCAATGCCGGGCGTATCCATCGAGGTGTGAGTGTCAACGGGATCGACGTGGGAGGCATGACCGTCGAAGACGCGACCGTGAAGATAAACTCGGAATTGGGCGCAGCGATTTCCGCAGTTGAAGTCGATATCGTTCCCAACGCGGAAACCGCGGCACGTCTCGGTGTCGTGACGACCGCAACCGAGGCGGATCCCACAGCATCGGCCACGAGCGATGTCGCCGGTTCCGTCGCCTCGACTATCTGGGCGGTTGATGCGAGCACCCTTGGTGTGACGTTCGATGGCGCAGCACTTGCCGAGAAGGCCTTCGAGGTCGGACGCGGTTCGGATTTCTTCAAGGGTCGCGTCGAGTCCTGGTTCGGCGGGACGCAAGTCGATGCAGATCTCGCATATGATGAAACACTCTTCGACTCGACAGTGAATACGATAGATTCCGTCCTCGGAATCCCCATGGTCAACGGCACGATTTCCATTAGCGCCGACGGTGTGGTCGGCGTCGTTCCGGGAAGCGAGGGGGAGTGCATCGATCCGACCCTCCTGCGAGACGATTTGACGGAAACGTTCTTGAGCGGCACATCTTCAGAAGTCATGGCCCCCATGATGGTGGAAGTCATAGACATCGATGAAGCGGAAGCCGCTGCAATCGCACAGATGGTCCAGGCGGCTATCACCGATCCCATAACATTCACCTATGAAGGCAGATCGTGGGAAGCGACCACAGCGAGCCTCGGTACGTGGATCAAGGCACGTGTCGAAGGAG
>JAAXUU010000364.1 GCA_013335845.1 Actinomycetota bacterium | reverse complement strand
CCGATCTTAAGCTAGTTTCGGCTGCCCAAGCTCGAAGATGAGCAGACCGCAACCGATGCCAAGGCATGCGATTGCTACGAGGACACCCATAGGGAGCGTTTCGCCGACACCGAAGGCCAGATCGAGGATGATAGTCATAAGAAGTATACCGCCGCCTAAGCCACCGAGGAAAAGGTAGGTGGCAATCGGCCAAGTCCAGTAATGCTTTTTCATCGCTGGCCTCCCAACGCAGGAATATAGTAGATCTGAGGATTCGTTCCGAGTTCATCGAATATGCGGTTCGTCGTGACCGAGTTGACGAGTATCGAAACCTCGCTATTGGGGTCATCGAGATCGCCGAAGATACGGGCTTTCTGATGACACGTCGCCACGCAGTACGGCTGATCGCCTTCCGCTACACGGTCCCTACAGAACGTGCACTTGCGAACGTAACCCTCTTCTTCGTGGACGTCACGGGCACCGTAAGGGCACGCGTTGACGCAAACCTTGCAACCCATGCACTTCTCAGGGTCGACCCAGACGATACCGGTTTCATCTTGCTGCGATGCATTACAAGGGCAGCATCCCACGCAAGGCGGATTGTCACAGTGCATACAGAGAAGCGGGGTGTACGTGACATGGACGTTCGGCCACTTTCCGACAACGCCCTCCGATACGACGGGGTTGTAGATGATATCCATAGGGAGATCATTCCACGTGCGGCATGCGACCGTGCATGATTGACAACCGATGCATTTGCGCTGATCCATAACCATAGCATAACGCGTCATAACTACTCCCCTCCCTCTACGATCGTAGATAACTCTTGTTTGGTGGCCATATCGTAATGTTTGCCTGTGATCTCACACATGAGTGTCTCAGTGGTGGGATCATACGCCAGGCGGGTTTCGAGATCGTAATAGATCTGCGTTTCGGGATGGTACAACCATCCGGACGCGGGATCATAGACAAGTCCGGACTCGGGATCATGGGCTACCTTGCGGCTCTTGTTCCATACGAGTCCCGCAGGTACTTCGAAATCGGGCTTCGGGTCATACGGAATAGGCTCGTAGGCGAGCTTCGAATCTTTCGGCATCACGGTCACGCCGGGTTCGGAAGAAGAACCGGGGATCGAGTATTGTGTATCGACCTTCGTGTCACCGGGAGTGACCTTATAGACCTTGCACAAGAGGCCACGGTTCGCCCAGCTGCCACCGATCGGGTCACAGTGCTCGTCGTCGACCGAAGACAATACATTGACGTTCGACTCGAGACAACCGAAGGGCTCGGCACCTTGCGATCCGCGCTCAGGGTACCACCAACCGCGCTGCGCATAGATCACGCGTGGGTCGACGCTCGGTTCGACATTCGCACGCTGCTTGATGCGACCGCGGCGTGTCTCGATCCAGCACCAATCTCCTTCTTCGATACCCATCTCCGCAGCTTTCTCGGGATTGATGGTGAAATAGGGCTCATGGCGCAGATAACGGACCGATTCGATTTGGAACTGCTCGGAGTGGTGATACGGCATGAAACCGCCACCCGTGGTGAGGACGAGAGGGTACTCCTCGGCAATCTCCGGATTATCGACTTCGTTCTCGGCGCAACCGATATAGGTCGGCAGTGAAGGATATCCGAGCTCTTCGAGTATGCTCGACTTGAGCTCGACACGACGGCTCGCGGTGCTGAAGCCGTTCTCGCCATACTTGTAATACTCAAGCGGCGGATAATAGAAGCGGAAATTCTCGACGAATTCATCGAAGCTCGAGACAGGGTAACCCAGAGGATAGAGGATATAGTAGAACACTTCCTCCTCGTTGTCCCAAGGCCACATCTCGGGTGCCTGACCGCATGCAAGTGCGAGGTCATGCCAGAAGCTATAGTCCGTATGACGATCGTACATAGGCTGGATCGCGCGCTGGTTGGTGATGATGGAATCGGTTACGCCGTAGTTGGTGTGGATGGTCGGGCGCTCGAGAGCTCCGGCGATAGGCATGACGTAATCGGAATAAAGAGCCGTAGGGGTCATCCAGTAATCGCAGGTGACGAGGAACTCGACTTGCTTGAGCGCTTCGAGGGTCATCTTGGCATCGCCATATGAATTAACGGGGTTGGTTGCCGAGACGAGCAGCGCACGAACCTTGTAGGGATCGCCGGTGAGGTTCGATTTTATGTCGGTCGGACCTTGGGCCTCACACATCATTTCGGCAGTGGGA
>JAAXUU010000105.1 GCA_013335845.1 Actinomycetota bacterium | reverse complement strand
GACGAGGGTCCTGATCGCACGCGTACTCTCACTTACACGCGTCGACCTACCGTCGACTTCCACACAACCCGCGTCAGGTAGAAGAAGTGCATTGGCGAGTTTCGCGAGCGTACTTTTCCCACTTCCGTTCGCTCCGAGAAGCACTACGCGCTCGCCTGGTTCAAGGCAGAGTGAAACACCATCAAGCGCACGCGTGATGGCACCGGGGTACGAGAATGATATGTGATCGAATTTCAACATTACCGTTTAGTATACCGCTTCCTCGTCGACTTGAATGCCCGAACCCTTCCACGTCTGTGCAGGCGCTCGCTTCTCGGCGCTTTGTGTATACATACTGCCTCTTTCCAAACCAACGCTACCTCTAGTCGCTTCCATGGTCGCCACGACAGAACCCGATACGTTCGAACCGACCAAAAAAATCAAGAGCCTCCAACGGAGGCCCCTGACGCGATTCTATTGTATATAGAGAAAGCTTACTTAGCGGCTTCCTCAGCAGGGGCTTCCTCGGCGGCAACCTCTTCGACGACTTCCGCTTCAACTACCTCTGCGGCAGCTTCTACTTCTTCGACGGGAGCTTCTTCGACGGCCTCCTCGACAACCTCTTCAGCTACAGCCTCATCGACAGCTGCCACTTTGGTGGCCTTCTTTGTTGCAGCAGCCTTCTTCGCGGGCTTCTCGACAGGAACAGCGACGGCCTTCATAGGCTCGAGAACGAGCTCCATGATAACCATGAGAGCCTTATCGCCCTTGCGGGGACCGAGCTTCATGATGCGCGTGTATCCGCCGGGGCGATCCTTGAACAGCCCTTGTGCGACTTTCTCAAAGACCTCGCGGACGATTTCCTTATCGCCGACTTTGGCGATAGCAAGACGACGGGAGTGCACGTCGCCCTTCTTAGCCCACGTGATCACACGGTCGACATCGCCACGAATCTCCTTCGCGCGGACATCGCTTGTCTTGATACGGTCGTTAGCGAGAAGTGCTCCGACCAAACTCTTCTTTATGGCCTTTGTGTGGCTCGCATCGGTGCCGAGCTTCCGGCCTTTCTTGTAGTGTCTCATTTACCTATCTCCTACTATTGCTTAAGGTTGAGGCCCATCGACTGAAGCTTGTCCTTGACTTCTTCAATCGACTTGGCACCAAAGTTGCGGATGTTGAGCAGATCGTTTTCCGAGAACTCCACGAGCTGGCGAACCGAATGAATGCCGGCGCGCTTGAGGCAATTATAAGAACGAACCGAAAGGTCCAAATCCTCGACTTGCTTCTCAAGCTCGGTATTAGTGGTTGGGCCCTCAGGAGCGAAAATGCTCGCGGTCTCTGGAACTTCCTCGCCTTTATTAAGCATGAGAAATGCATTCATGTGCTGGTTGATGATATTCGCAGCTTGGCAGATCGCATCCGAAGGAGTGATCGAACCGTCTGTTTCCACCTCGAGTACAAGGCGATCATAGTCGGTACGCTGACCGACACGACAGTCAGTCACGTCCATGGTGCAACGACGAACCGGTGAGAACAACGAATCGATAGGTATGACGCCGATGGCATCATCCGAACGCTTGTTGCGCTCAGCGGAAACATAACCGCGCCCAACACCGATGCGCGCCGTCATTTCCAACCTTGCACCATCGGCAAGCGTAGCAATGACGTGCTCAGGGTTAATAAGTATAAATTCTGAAGGTACATTGAAATCAGCGCCTGTTACGACGCAAGGGCCGACAGCCGAAACCGTCGCGACCGCTTGGTCGCCCGTACCCATCGAAGAAAAGACGAGTCCTTTCACGTTGAGTACTATATCCGTGACATCTTCTACGATACCAGGAGTGCTCGTGAATTCGTGCTGTACACCCTCGATACTGATTGCAGTAGCTGCTGCACCATCAAGAGAAGAAAGCAATACACGACGCATGCAATTGCCCAATGTATAGCCATAACCACGCTCGAGCGGTTCGACGATATAACGCGCCATCGAATCATCTACTTGCTCAATCGTAACTTGGGGCCTCATGAACTCTGTCATATAATTCCAGCCTCCTTGGCTTGTAATCGTTACTTCGAGTAGAGCTCGATGATGAGCTGCTCGTTAATATCAAGATCGATCTGCTCACGCGTCGGAAGCGAGAGAATAGAACCTTGGAGCTTCTCGATATCGACTTCAAGCCAACCGGGAACCTCTGTGCGCTGAGAAGAAATCAAAGCGGTCTTGATGACGAGTAGGTCCTTAGCCTTGGGTGCAATCGCGACAAGGTCACCGGGACGGATGCGATAAGAAGGAATATCCACACGCTTGCCGTTCACGAATATGTGACCATGGCGAACTGTTTGACGAGCCTCGTCGCGAGACTTGGCGAAACCAAGTCGATAAACGACGTTATCGAGACGACTTTCCAAAATACGAAGCAAATTCTCACCGGTGATACCCTCTTGGCGGTTAGCCAATACGTAATAACCGTGGAACTGCTTTTCCATGAGACCATAGATTCTCTTGGTCTTCTGCTTTTCGCGCAACTGAGTGCGATATTCGCTCTCTTTCACACGCTTATGACCGGCCTCACCCGGTGGGTAGGGACGACGCTCAACCGCACATTTGTCGGTGTAGCAGCGATCACCCTTGAGGAATAGTTTATTACCTTCACGGCGGCACAAGCGACAGTCCGCCCCGGTGTATCGAGCCATTTGTTATCCTTCCAGTGTTACACGCGACGACGCTTGCGCTGACGGCAACCGTTGTGCGGAATAGGGGTGCAATCTTGAATGCTGGCGATCTCGAGTCCGGCAGCTTGAAGCGAACGGATAGCGGTCTCGCGACCGGAACCGGGGCCCTTAACGAAAACCGAAACCTTGCGAAGGCCATGTTCCTGTGCCATCTTTGCAGCAGCTTCTGCAGCCATCTGAGCGGCGAAGGGAGTCGATTTACGCGAACCCTTGAAGCCGACCGTACCGGCAGACTGCCATGAGATTACGTTACCCTGAGGATCGGTAATGCTCACTATAGTATTGTTGAACGTGCTCTTGATATGCGCTTGTCCGGTCGCGATGTTCTTGCGTTCAGAACGCTTGATTCGGGTGCGGACATTTTTCTTCGCAGCCATCTATCCTAACCCTTCTTCTTTCCGCCGATTTGCTTGCGCGGACCTTTGCGCGTACGAGCGTTCGTATGCGTGCGCTGACCGCGGACAGGAAGACCTTTGCGATGGCGAAGACCGCGATAGCAGCCGATTTCCATGAGACGCTTGATATTCTGAGAAGTCTCGCGACGCAGGTCACCTTCTATGTTGAAGTTCTTGTCGATATACTCACGAAGCTTCGCTACCTCTTCTTCGCTGAGATCTCGAACACGCGTATCCGGGTTCACACCCGTTTCGGCGATGATTTGTGCGGCCGTTGTGCGACCAATTCCATAAATGTAGGTCAAACCTATCTCAACGCGCTTTTCGCGTGGAAGGTCGACACCAGAAATTCGGGCCAATGTGTGCTCCTTTCGGCTAGCCCTGACGCTGCTTATGACGTGGGTTCTCGCAAATGACGAGTACTTTGCCATGGCGTCGGATAATCTTGCACTTATCACACATCTTCTTGACCGAAGGACGTACCTTCATTGTAGATTCCTTTCGGTTGTAAAAAGCTTTCAAATCTATCTAAACGCTGCAGCCGCAAACGCTTTTTTTCATACCAAACAATACAGACGCCGAAACTACCTTGGCGCCAAACCAACCTCGCTTATTTATAGCGATAGGTGATACGGCCTCGTGTGAGATCGTAAGGCGACAGTTCCACGGTCACACGATCACCGGGAAGAATTCGAATATAGTGCATCCGCATCTTTCCCGATATATGCGCCAAGACAACGTGCCCGTTCTCAAGTTCCACACGAAACATAGCATTGGGCAGAGGTTCGATAACCTTGCCTTCGAGTTCTATTGCAGATTCTTGCTTTGCCAAATTCGCTACTCTCATTAACTTCTAGTATTTGCGTTCAGACGCAGTTGAACATTGTACCTCAGTTTTTAAATTATAAACAAGGGTCTAGGTGGCAAAATATATGCTATACCACACAAGAAAGCTGTATACGGTCCAAATCTTACGTGAATTGTCATGATCTCCTCGATAATGCTCGTCCAAGAACTCGACAAGAACGGCTGTGTCGAAGAATTCTTCCGCGTTTTCCGATGTGAACGCTTCCTTCACACGAAGATAATACTTCTCATCGCGCAACCAAACGCGGGTGGGGACAGGGAAACCGAGCTTGCGCTTCTCGGCGGTTGCCAACGGGAGGTGCCTCGATGCCGCTTTGCGCATCGCGTATTTCGTATTCTCCTTGTTCACGCGTAGATCGGTCGGCAAGGAGGATGCGACTTCGAATACCTTCCGGTCGAGGAAAGGGACACGCAACTCGAGAGAATTCGCCATCGACATACGATCCGCTTTCAGCAGGATATCTCCGACCATCCAAAGATTGATATCGAGGTATTGCATCTGCGTCTCGGAATCATACTCGGGGACGCGCTCGTAGTAAGGCTTGCACGCATCTTTCGGGCTTGTAGCCAAGGAGCCGTCTTTCAACAGACGGCGTTTCTCCGTCACATCGAACATGAATGCATTGCCGATATACGTGTCGATTATCGGACGGGCTCCCCTGATCAGGAATGCTTTGCCCTTGATATCGGGTAGATTCTTTCGAGCGAAGTTCGCAACCCAGTTCCTGATGCTGTAAGGGACCAAGCGTTGGTATCTACGGCGAGCGCTCGGCTCCCGATAGATGGTATAGCCTCCGAAAAGCTCGTCGGCGCCCTCACCCGATAGCACGACCTTCACATGCTCACTCGCAAGTTTCGAAACGAAATAGAGGGCGACGGCGGAAGGGTCAGCAAGCGGTTGGTCGAGATGATACTGGACTATAGGAACCGCATCCCAGAACTCATCCGACGTGATGATCTTGCTGTAATGCGTCGTGTGTATCTCCTTGGAGAGCCGCTCGGCATAACTCGTCTCGTTATACTTCTCGCCGAAGTCGAAACCGACAGTGAA
The DNA here is from genome assembly GCA_013335845.1 of Actinomycetota bacterium. Lineage (GTDB taxonomy): Bacteria > Actinomycetota > Coriobacteriia > Coriobacteriales > RUG844 > JAAXUU01. The sequence goes on along the minus strand of JAAXUU010000105.1, from coordinate 745 downwards.
TGTGCGCTGACCCTCGAAGTAGCTCGCGACATAGCTCGAATCCACACCGCTTGACAGAAAGCAGCCGACCTCGACATCCGCGATGCGATGTGCTTCAACCGAATCCTCGAAGGCGGCATCGATTCTATCGACCGCCTCGTCTTCAGTGAGGGTCTCGTCAGGATTGAAGCGGGCTTCCCAGTAACGCTTCGTCTCGACTTCGCCCTCTTTGTACCAGAGATAGTGCCCCGGTAGGAGGCAGAACACGCCCTCGAAAAATGTTTCGGGCGGAACGGAGTACTGGAACGAGAGGTACCTGTCGAGCGCTCGATAATTGAATCGCTTGTCGAATCCGGGGAACTCAAGGAACGATTTTATCTCCGAACCATAAAGGAAATTCGAAGCGGTTCTCATATAGTGCATCGGTTTTATACCGAATGGGTCGCGTGCGATGAAGAGTGATTTATCCGCTTTATTGTAAATAGCGAAAGCGAACATACCGCGCAATCGCCCGAGTATCTCTACGCCCCACTCTTCGAATCCATGGAGCAAAACCTCTGAATCGGCCTTTGTCCCGAAGATATGGCCACATCCGACAAGCTCTTCCCGAATCTCGCGATAGTTGTAGATTTCACCGTTGAATGTCAGGACAAGCTGTCCTGTCTCATTGAAAATAGGTTGATGCCCGGTATCGAGGTCGATGATGGAAAGACGCCTGAAACCCATCGCGATATAATCGTCTTCATAGAAGCCGGCATCATCGGGG
>JAAXUU010000363.1 GCA_013335845.1 Actinomycetota bacterium | reverse complement strand
CCGACAAACACAACAAGAAAGAATGCGTAAGCTAATACGTAAACCCAACCTAATTGCGTCAAGGTGATATTCATCACCGAGCTGATCGCGTTTGCGGCTATATCCGGAGCAAAAACGATGAACAGAAAAATAGCAATGAAGAAGAAGGATGTTACCAGAAAGACCCTCTTATCGATATTCCCTAAAACTTTCATGATCCTCCAATCCAATCAAACGCTGAAATTCTGCCATTCGCAATGAGTGCCCCCGACTTAAAGTCGGGGGCACCATGACAACGCTTAAGCCTCTACTACACCGGCCTCAACGGCAGCCGCTGCCATCTTGAGCTTTTTGGTACTCCTGCTAAGAACGATGCTGAAGAACACACCAACTACCGCAAACACGATCAACATGATGAATATCTTGTAGAAACCGACGGCGGGGTCACCCGCAGCTACCGCCTGGTCGATCCACATGCCGCATATGGGAGGTACGACGAATTCAGGGATGAAAGCTATGAAGGAAACGACTCCTGTCGCCAGAGGGGTCATCGCTACAGGGATTCCCGCCTGCCCCATAATCGACCAGTATGTCGACTTCATGACGTTTGCCATGAAGGCAAGAATGAGGGTGATGGCGATACACAGAGGGACGACCGCACTTGAGAGCATAACGCCCAACAATAGAGCAATCGCAACGATGAACATGATCAGGAATGCTTTACCTTTGTAGGTAAACCGGTCCAGCACGAAACCTCCGAGAAAACCCGCAAGGAAAACGATGATGTAGCTCCGAACGATACCGAGCGTGGACGCAAGTGACATGGAGATTCCCAAGACCTGCACAGTATATGTAGTCAGATACCCGTTGCCCAAACTCCAAATCATATAAGCACACATCACGATCATGATAGTGATCCACACGCCTTTGTTCTTTATCACATCGGAGAAGGTAAAAGTCTTCACCTGAACATCGGTTACGGCTTCGGATGCAATCTCTTTTTTCGAATCGGTCCTGGGCAAGAAGATTATAGCCAAAATCAAGAATACTGCGGTTAATGCCGCGCCCGTCAGCAGTACATATTTAAAACCGAGCGTGGGCGCCGAGACAGCTCCCATGATGCCCAGGAAGATGAACCCGAAAATCGTCTGAACTATGCCGCGAGTTGCCTCGCTGCTACCGAACATCTTGCTCTGACTGCTCTCGTCGGCTAGATTGCGGATGCCGGTCAGGTAGGCAGACCAGAGAGTCGCAATACCAAAGAAACCGTAAAGGACATGGATGATCAACAGGGCGATATAATTCGTACTGAACGCATACCAGACCGTCAAAACGGCGAATGCCGCCAAGGTGATGATTATCAGGTTTCTCAACGAGAACTTGTTGGCGAGAACCCCGCCTATCGGATAACAAATAGTACTCGTAAGACTGATTGCCGTTGCCATGACACCCATCTGTGTATTGTTGAGCTGCAATGCCGCCATCATTTGGTCATAGAATGTATAGCGCAGATACGGCAGCTGATAGGCGATGGCCACTGTTGCGCTTAGAACGATGAAAACCATTAGATCTCTTAACTTGAATTTCTTCATGAGCTTGTCCTTTCAACAGGCCCTGCCACTCCGCCGTCTTGATCGATCTCCTGTCGTGCCCATACCACTACGCAGCACATCAGGTGATTATCCAGATGGCGGCCATTCTGCATTTGAGTAGAACGGCCGCCGTGATTCGCTCGAAACCGGACTAACAGCAAAGGGCGATTTTGAGTCTTCACTAATCTCAATCTAGAGGATTAATGCACTTCTTCCTTCATTTTCTGCAACTCGGCATCTATGTCTTTATCGAGTTCCGGCTGGACATATTCTTCGAGCATCTTCTTCCAAAGTTTGTTTGCTCGTTGCTCGGCCGTAAGCGAACCGTTCTTCTCCCAGATATTGAAGAAGTCACGATCACTCAGTTTCGGTTGATACATCTCCTCGAAATGATTCTCCAGGGTGTAGTCGGAGGTGATGAACTCCCCTTGTGGTCCGACTTCCTTGATAAGATCGAAAGCCAGCGTTTCTTCATTGACGATTTCGCCGCGGCCGATGCGGTTCATCATGCCCATGATGTCGTAATCGATCATCATCTTCTCGAGCGATACGGTGTTGTAGGAGTCAAGGATTCCGCAGCTATGGAGGATGAAGTTACCGCCCGACATCTGAGCCATCGCAAGCG
>JAAXUU010000104.1 GCA_013335845.1 Actinomycetota bacterium | reverse complement strand
ATATTTGTTGGGTATCGGGCGCGTGCTCGGCGTGTTGGTCCAGCGTGTGCAGATGTCGAAGAAGGAAGCCGAACTTCAAATCCTGACAGAGCGCAAACGCCTGAGTACCGAAATCCACGACAATCTCTCGCAACTCATCAGTACATTGGCCATCAATGTGGATACAGCGCTCATCTCTTACGAGGAAGGTGATAACGAGGCTGTTCACACCGATCTCGAACGTCTTGAAGGGGTTACTCGTCGCATTATGAAGGTACTGCGGGAGGAAATGCTCTCATTGCGAACCCCACTTGAAAGAGACGATGGACTGCTTGAGGGTATCAGGGATTGTCTCGCGCGGTTCGAAGACCAGTGGAGTATCGAAACCAAGCTGGATATACACGTTGCCGAACCGATTGCGGTGTCCATGCAGACGGCGCTACAACTCATGCGTATCTTGAACGAATGTCTATCGAATACGCTCCGACATGCCGAAGCAACGTGTGTCCATGTCACGCTTGAGGAAGACAGTCGCCATCTATCGTTTATAATTCAGGATAATGGTCGCGGCTTCGATCTTTCGTCTGTCGCTCCCGAGCGTCTGGGCATTCGTATCATGCAGGAAAGGGCTGCAGCGGCGCGGGGCAAACTCACGATCATGTCCAGCGAGCAGGGGACTATAGTGTGTGTGGACATACCTCGATTCTCGTAATTCGTTTCTCATACCAGAAGGAGGAACTACATGAACGAAGAGGTAGCTCGAGTAGCTATCGTCGATGACCAGGTGCTCTACCGCGAAGGGTTGCGGGGACTCATAGAGCACTGGCCTGAATTTTCGGTCGTGTGCGAGGCGTCCAACGGTAAAGAAGCGATCGAGCTTTGCCGGCGCACGGTGCCCGATCTGGTGTTGATGGACGTTCAAATGCCGGTCATGGATGGTATCGAAGCCGCGAAAATCATCCATCGTGAATTTCCCCAGATGGCTATCGTCATGTTGACGGTTGTGATGAGTGACGACTATGTGTTCGATGCGCTGCGAACCGGTATCAGGGGCTACATGCTCAAAGACACGCCGGCTCGCCAGCTGCGCAACCGCCTTCAAGGGGTGCTCCAAGGGGATGCAACCCTTTCGGATGCAGTAACCGCGCGCGTTTTAGATGAATTCAACCGTCTCCGTAGCGCGTCAAATGCAAAACCTCAAGAAGTACCCTTAGGGGCGGAGCACTTGAGTGCTCGCGAGATCGAAGTCCTGCGTCTTGTCGCGCACGGTATGTCAAACGAAGAAATCGGTACCCAGCTGTACCTAAGTGTGGGAACCGTGAAAAAACAATTGGCTGTTCTCATGCAGAAACTCAATCTGGAGAATCGCGTTCAGGTTGCGGTATATGCGGTGCGTTCCGGACTGATCGACGAAGAGTAGCCGAGCGGCTACTCTTACGATGCGTTTGGGCCTTTCAGTCCGGTAACGCGCTTTCCAGAGAGGCCATACGGATAGCCCATTCGTAGTCTTTGGAGGCTTACTGTCTTTCTCCTGCCTTCCTAGAATTATGAAGTAACGAATCCCTTTGTAGGATCAAGTACTCATAGTGAGAGGGCGTATTCGCATGACGACGGCTGGGTTGGGGGCGTATATGATAGACTCGTGGAACGACGCGAGAACAAGTCGGGCGCTCACCGCGTCCGAAGACCGTCGCGCGAAGGCGATTTGGCGCGATGAGCTTGCCGACGTCGGTATGAAGGTTCGCGTGGATTTCGCAGGCGCGCTGAGCGACGGTACCGAGTTCGACAGCAGCGCCAAACGGGGTGGCGCGGTGGAGTTCGTCATAGGGTCGCAGCAGATGCTCCCCGCTTTCGAACGGGCGGTATGCGGCATGAAGTGCGGCGAGCGCAAGGCGATTCGCCTGAGTGCCGCCGAGGCCTACGGCGACTACGATGATGAGCTCGTCTTGAAGGTCCCGCTCGGGAACCTTCCCTCGCCCGACGAGCTGAAGCCCGGCTTGCACCTGATTGTGCAGGCTCCGATCGGCAGCGTTCGCGCCAAGGTCCTGAGACTGGAAAGCGACGGGGTGGTGCTCAACCTCAATCACGAGCTTGCCGGCCACGACGTCCTCTATGACATACAGCTCCTGTCCATATCGCACGCCTCGGCCATCGAGCGCGAGGCCCACCCTGCCGGCTGCAGTTGCAACCAGTTGAAGGAGTCGATCGATCCGCGCTATCGACACGGCCACGACCACGGCCATGGCCACGATTGCGGCTGCGATTGCGAACGGTAATGGATCTTGAGCGCATACACGATTATTGCGAAGCGCGCGGCATCGTGCGCGTGTCTGTGTGCGGCATCGACAGCGTCAACCGCGTCCTTGCGGGAGAAGACGGACGTGCATATCGCGAGATAGAGACGAACTACTGGGCGTCGGAGCCCGAGGAGACGAACGAGGTCGCCTACCTTCATTCCAATCTACATCATGGCGGCATCGTGCTGCGACCGATGTTCGTGAAGATAGAAGGGGCCTGGTACAGCACGACGACCGGAAAAGCGGCTCCCGCGGGTTTGCCCTATCATGCGGAGGGGAGCAAATTCAGACGCTAGGAACGAGTGTCGATGAGCTCCATCACGTTCGGTGATGGAGTGTTCTCGCTGCGCCTCCAGCTTACCGTGTTTGCAATTCACAGCGGCTTTACGAGGCGAAAATAGCCAGTCGGCTACTGCAAACGTAGCCATTTACGGCTTACTTTGCCATCCTTTCGCTCCCTATACTCTCCTCAAGGTTCGTATGGCCGAATCGCGCATACGGACGATCATCAGATGAGATAGAAAGAGGGGAGAGTTAATGAGTGAGCTCAAAACAACCATTCAGAGCATCGCCTGCGGAGGCACCGGCGGTGACCTGACTGAGGTCGACTCAAAGGATGGCAAGATCGTTCGAATCCGTCCGCTCCACTACGAGACCAAGTACACCAAAGAGGAGCTTGAGCCTTCGTTGTGGACCATCAAGGCGGGCGACGAGGTTATGCGCCCCAAGCTGAAGGCGGCACCGAACTATTTCGCCTTGGCCTACAAGAACCGCGTCTACTCCAAGAACCGCGTGAGGTACCCGCTCAAGCGCGTCGACTGGGAACCGGGCGGTGATCCCGCGAAGATCAACTCTGCCAATCGCGGCAAATCCAAGTACAAGAGGATCTCTTGGGACGAAGCCCTCGACATCATGGAGTCCGAGATCAAGCGCATCATCGACTCCTATGGCGCGTATTCCGTCCTCACCATCGGTGAAGACGGTCATCGCGAGTCCAAAGACCTCCACTCCGGCGGTGGCTTGCACTCCACCGTCATGAGCAAGCTCGGCGGCTACACACGCGAGACGCGCACCCCCGACTCAGTAGAGGGTTGGTACTGGGGCGCCAAGCACTTCTGGGGCTCCGGATGCAACAAGGGCCTGGGTATGGCGGCTCCTACTCAGACCGGCTACAACCCGTGGCATGTTATCCGCGATATCTCAGAGTACTCCGAACTGATCGCCTTTACCGCCGGTGACTGGGAACTCACGCAGAACTATGCCTCCCAGCTCTGGTCGCAGATCCTCAATTTCTGGAAGAAAGCCGGCAAGGAATTCGTCATCGTCGACCCGATTTGCAACTACACGGCGGTCTGTCATGATTCCATGAAGTGGATCCCGATTCTGCCGAACACCGATGCCGCGCTCGACTTCGCCGTCATGTACGTGTGGTTCACCGAGGGTCTCTACGACAAGGAATACATCGAGACGCACTCTGTCGGCATCGACAAGGTGAAGGCCTACGTCCTCGGCGAAGACGAAGAGGGCATCGCCAAGACTCCGGCATGGGCCTCAGAGCGCACCGGCATCCCCGAGTGGACCATCAAGGCCTATGCGCGCAACCGCGCCAACAAGGTCACGGGCGAAGTGCACTTCAGCTCCGGTGCGGTCAAGGGTCCCTACAGCCACGAGCCCGGCCGCACTCAAGCGTATCTTCTCGGTATGCAGGGTCTTGGCAAGCCCGGCATCCAGCAACTCTATATGAACGCCTCCACCATCGGGCGCGAGAAGATCGCCCGCTCCACGTCTGCTCCGTTCAGCATGCAGAACCAATGCCGCATGTTCTACCCGAATGCCCAGAAGATCCCTCGCACCCTGATTGCCGAGGCTCTGTTGAAGGGCGAGGTCGAGTGGTGGGGCTCCCCGGCCATCGTGTACGTCGAGACTTCCGAGCAGTTCCAGAAGATGAGCTATCCCACCAAGCCCGAGGAAATCGCCATCGCAATGGGCAAGATCGACCCCGCGCTGGCGCGTGCCCAAGGCCTCGAGTCCACCGAAACTGCCGGAGCTGTCACGATTCCCGAGTTCAACAAGGTCCATATGCTGTGGTCGGAGAAGCCCTGCAACATGAACTGCTGGGACGGCGGTTTCAGATACCAGGATGCCATCCGTACCGACGAGGTCGAGTTCTTCGTCACCAACCACCAGTGGCTCGAGAACGATTCCCTCTTCGCCGACCTGGTGCTTCCCGTCACCACGTGCGTAGAAGACGACGATACCGTCGGGGGCTCCATGGTCGTCTCCATGCGCTCCGCTGCCATCACACCTCCGGGTTGCGATCGCGTCGGCGAGTCGTATTCCGATTATGAGATCGGCGGCATGATCCTCGAACGCTTCGGCATGAAGGATCAGCTGACCTTGGGCATGACCGATGCCGAGTGGCATAAGTTCGGCTTCGAGCAGAGCAAGTTGGGCACCGAGATATCATGGGAAGAGCTTAACGAGAAGGGCTTCTACTTCCCCCAGCAGGCCGAAAACCAGGAAAACGACCCGGTTGGCATGCGCGGTTTCTACCTCGACGCCGAAGGCTATCCGCTCGACACGCCCACGGGCAAGCTCGAGTTCTGGAGCGAAGCTTTGGCCACCAACTTCCCGGACGACAAAGAGCGCACACCTATGGCCCGCTGGACCGTCGGCGGCCCCAAGGAAGAGGGCTGGAGCCACGACGAAACCCTGTGGGGTGAGCGATGCAAAACGTATCCCATGCTCATGGTCGCCTGTCCGGCTCGTTGGCGCGTGCATGTACAGGGCGACGACATCCCCTGGTTCCGCGAGATCGAGACCTGCAAGGTCAAGGGCAAGGACGGCTATCTGTACGAACCCGCATGGATCAACCCCGTAGACGCCGAGGCCAAGGGCATTAAAGCCGGTGATATCGTCAAGGTCTTCAACGAGCGCGGCGTCATCCTGTGCGGTGCCCGCCTCACCGAGCGCGTCATCCCCGGTGCCGTCATGGTTGCCAAGGGTTCCCGCGTCGACCCGATCGCCTCACACATCGACCGCGGTGGTGCTGCGAACCTTATCTGCCCGGACAACCAGATATCCAAGCATTGTAAGGGCTTTGCCGTCACCGGTTACCTCGTCGACGTCGCCAGGCTCGAGGATGCCGAGATGGAGCAATGGAAGAAGGATTACCCGGATACGTTCGCACGCGACTATGATCCGGCTATAGGAATCAATTACAACTCGTGGGTAGTGGAATAGGAGACTGAGATGACAAAAGCATTTCTCGTCGACGTCAATAAATGCGTTGGCTGTCGCAACTGCCAGACCGGCTGCAAAGACGAGCACTGTGGAAACGATTGGTCTCCCATCGCCAAGCCACAGCCGCTTATCGGCCAGTTCTGGCTCAAGGTGAACGAGTACGAGCGCGGTAATCGCCCGCACGTCAAGGTGACCTATCTGCCTGTTCTGTGCCAGCATTGCGAGAATCCCGCCTGCGCGGCCTCCTGCAATGCG
>JAAXUU010000362.1 GCA_013335845.1 Actinomycetota bacterium | reverse complement strand
CTTCTCGAGTTTCCTTACACGGTCCTGAACCTGCTTCGCTTTTGTCGATTTATAGCGGAACTTATCGATGAACACTTCCATGTGCGCTATTTCTTTAGCCTGCGCTTCTGCCTGGGCACGTAGTTGTTCCAAGGCGAACGCCCGCTGCTTTTCGAAATCGGAATAACCTCCGGTATATATAGTGAGTTTTCCTCTGTCGATTTCACAAACATGGTCGACCATACCATCGATGAAAGCTCTGTCGTGGCTGATGACCACCACTGCACCATCGTATGCGCGCAGAAAGCTTTCCAACCAGCGAACACTTTCGAGGTCGAGGTGGTTCGTCGGTTCGTCCAGCAGCAAGATATCGGGCTGGCGTAAGAGGAGCTTCGCAAGTGCGATACGCATCTGCCAACCTCCCGAGTATTCCTCGGTACTTCTCGTAAGGTCATTCTCTTTGAATCCCAAACCGAAGAGGACACTTCTCGCCATCGGCTCTATAGTATAACCACCACCGGCTTCATAGCGCTCCCGCGCACGCCCATAGTCTTCAAGGAGACGATTCTGTTCCTCTTGATCTACAGCTTCGGTGATGCGCTCTTCGAGCTGCTTCAATCTATGCTCCATCGCGGCGACGTCACCTGCCGCGGTCATGACCTCTTGAAGTACCGTTCGCCCGGTCATGTCGATGGATTCCTGCTCGAGATAACCGGGCACAGCACCCTTGGCGAAGATGACATTCCCGGAATCGGGCGCGTCTTTTCCCGCGATGATGTTCATGAGGGTTGTTTTGCCGGTTCCGTTCGGGCCGACCAGAGCAAAGCGGTCGTGTTCATTGATACGTAACGATACCTCATCGAAGAGTACACGCGATCCGTATGATTTAGTTACCTTCTCGACTTGCAAAATCACTTGATACTCCTGCTGTTGCTGAAAAGAAGATCGATGTATAAAACAATCCCGCTCGCGCTAAAGCGGAAACGGGATGAGTAGTCATGGTGGGCGATGCGGGATTCGAACCACAGCCTCTACCGCATAGGTCCGCCGTATACGTAGTTTTCGATTGCCCATAATACGCATTATCCATTTTTAAGTAAAGCCTATTCAGCGCGAACGCACACAACGAATAAGATTCGTAGCACGCCTCCCAGTCAACTCCCGGTTAGTACCTCCAAGTCGCCTTCTGTCATGATACTGCCAATAAAAACGAGCGTAGGTTCAATCGTCTCGCAGGGTGCTTTTTCGCGGAAGTTATGAATCGATACAATCACCGGACAAGGGACCGGGGATTGTATCACCCATCTCATCGATGTAGCAGGATGGAGAGACCAAAGCGACTCGTTTCCCATGTTCAGCCCTTACCCTCCTCACTTCCATCTTCAACGATTCGGCAAGTTCGAGATCTTCTTTTTGGAAATATGAGATGATAAGTTCATCCACGGCTTTGGTAAGAGCAGAATAGAACAGGCGCCTTTCTTCTCCTTTGACGATTTCCCGCTTCTGGGCGACCACAGAACTATCAAAGGCGCTTCGCGAGGGAATGAACCCATCGATGGTTCCGGCCATGATCACCAAGCGTGCCTCGAGTCCGCACATACTCTCGTAGGAGCCGACCCTCACACTCCCCTTTTTTTGAAATACAGGGTCGAGAAGTTGTGCCGAAGCTCTTTCATAGAGTTCCCGTGCATCTTCATCACCCTCGATTCGTCCGATCAATTTCTCGATTTCTTGAGGAAAATCCTTACCTGTTTCCGCAAGAAGACCAAGTAGGGAGAAGCCGCGTTTTCCTTCACATCTTCCGATTATCTCAGAGCCGCTTTTGAAACGTTCTGTCAATGTGACGATATCCGTTATGCTCTTGTCATTGCCGAGCGCGATTTCTTCAAGGGCATCGACGACATCTATACCACGCTCTTTCGCATAGACCTCGAGGCGTGCCCAGGCGATACTATTGGTAAGATGGTCGCCAAAGCCGCACCAGGAACGCCATGCAACGATATCTCTTGGATGAGCCACAAGATTGAGCGCCGAGTACACACGCATATTATGCGACGAACTCAACTTTCTCGGATCGCCACCAAGTGATTGCCTGGTTATGACATCGCTTGTTTTTATTTGGAGAGCCTCGAGTTGCCTTATGATGCCCTTACCCCAGTTCTTGTTGGGCACTGCGATGAAGACATCTTCGAAGTTCAGGGAATCGTCCTCATTCGAGAACC
>JAAXUU010000361.1 GCA_013335845.1 Actinomycetota bacterium | reverse complement strand
CGGCGTCACCCTTGTCATCAGCCAGTGCGATGAGAAGATGTTCGGTAGTGGCGAACGAATCTCCCATCTTCTCGGCAGCTTTGACCGCATTGTCCAGCACCGTGACGAATCGATTGCTGGGAACCGCCTGTATGGTCGCTCCCGCGACTTTCGGAGCAGCTACCAGTTTCTCGGTGATGATCTTCTCAATCGCCGCCGGATCGGCACCGATGCGTTCGATTATCGAGGAAAGGTTGTGTTCCTTACTCTCCAGCAGTGCCTTGAGCAGATGCTCCGGCTCGGCTGCCGCCGCTTCGTATTCCGAAGCGATACCCAACGCTACGACCACCGCTTCTTGTGAGGTTACCGCTAATTTGTCTAATCTCATGGAGCTTACGCCTCCTTGTACGCCGTCGGGCACATTTCCGGCGGCACTACGATACCGTCTTGTCTCAGTTTCCCAAGCGCTTGATATTCGCCGAACTTTCGACCCGCACGAGTGCTGTGATACTGTTCCGTATCTCCAATTCGTGGAGTTTATCTGCGAGAGCGGAGTTCTGTCTGCGTAGCTTCTCGACTTCCTCATCTCGCTTGTCGATTTGGGTTTTCAAATCCAGGATGCGCATGACTCCGGCAAGATTGATGCCCTCATCCGTAAGCTGGCTTACCAGCTCGAGATGCTCGATATCGGCTTGCGAGTACATACGCGTATTACCCGCAGAGCGTTTCGGTTTGATTATTCCTTTTGCTTCATAGATTCGTAGGGTCTGAGGATGCACGCCCGCCAGTTCAGCTGCGACGCTGATCATATAAAGCGGTCGATTACGATCACTTGGCACCATGGTTTCACCCGCCTTTCATGCTCGTCCGAGCATTTTCTTCCTCACTCGTCCATCGAGGGCGTATCACCGGACGGGGAATTCGTTACATGCTTTTCCATCTCGGCTCGAATGGATTTCTGATTCTTGCCGGCTTCTTCGAAGGCCTCGAGGGCAAGCCGCTGTTCTTCGTTGAGATCTTTCGGGATCACGACGGAAATGCGCACCCGAAGGTCGCCGTACCCTTCTTCCTTGATCTTCTTCGCACCCTTGTTCTTGACGCGGAGGATCTTTCCTTCGTGCGATCCCGCAGGTACCTTTATCTTCAAGCGACCACCATCGGGAGTCGGTACTACGATCTGTGTGCCGAGCGAGGCCTCTGCGATCGAGACAGGGAGGTTCAAGATGACGTCGGCGCCGTCACGTTCGAAGTATTGATGGGGTTTTATCTTGGTGACGACCACCAAGTCACCGCGCTCGCCTTTTCCGGTCCCGAATTCACCCTTGTTGCGATAGCGCAACTTGCCTCCGTCGATCGCACCGGCGGGGACCTTTATGTTCATGGTCTGTTTCTCACCCGTAGAGGGAATCCGTATCGTGACCTTCTTCGTGACACCGTGAAACGCTTCCTCGAAATCGACCTCGAGCGTCACTTGCAACTCTTGGCCCTTCTGTGGCCGCGTTGGTATTTCCCATCCGCTACCGAAGGCACCTTCTCCGTTGCGAATACTGTCGAAAATCTCCGACCATCCGCTCGGGGTACTTTCGTTATAGATGAAATCGCCACCCGGATAACCGCGGTATGTGGCATCGCGACTCGTTCCACCGTAACCCCCGAAAGGAATTCCTCCCGTATAGCGACCCAGTTGGTCATAGTTCTTTTTCTTCTCGGGATCGCTGAGAACCTCATATGCCTCATTAATCTTCTTGAACGTTTCCTCGTCACCGCCGGTATCGGGGTGATGTTTGCGTGCAAGTTTACGAAACGCTTTCTTGATCTCTTCTGCCGAAGCGGAACGCGCAAGGCCTAAGATATCGTAGAAGCTATCCTTCGCCATTGCCCAGCTCCTCTCTTCGTTGGCCGCACCTTCGATCTGGTAGGCACTGGTGGCGACGCCCCACACAAAGCCGGGGGGGAATTTCTTCTGGGTCACGCGTCGAGTCCTTGTGTGCAAGTTGAATACGAAAGTGAATGGGGTTCAGGCCTTGACCGCACCGGCGGTCAGCCCTTCGATGAGCCGGCGCGAGGCCAGCATGAAGATCACGAGCAGCGGCACGACGGCGATCGACGAGCCCGCGCAGATGGCGCCCCACGGCGTTTGCCCAGTGCCCTGCAGCGAGCGCAGTGCGAGCGGCACGGTGTACATCTCCATGTCGCGCATCACGATCAGCGGCCCCATGAAGTTGTTCC
>JAAXUU010000360.1 GCA_013335845.1 Actinomycetota bacterium | reverse complement strand
CAGATCGAATCTCTTCGAAAAACGGAAGAAATCCTTAGCTTTGCTTTTCACTTTCATAAGTTTTTTGAAGTAGTTAGGAATTTTGCTGTTACTCATGAATACTAGAAGTCTTTCAGCAGATTCTATCGAATCTAGAGTTACATATCCGCAAATACCAGGATCAGCATAACCACCATAGATACAATAACCTGGTCCATTGAGCTTGTCGCAAAAAAATCTAGGCGCAGGTGGTAGAGCCGAATCGGTCATACCATATAATGCTGAATCATTTCCCCTTGGTAAATGCAGCAGAGCCTCGACAGGTTCATGAGTTTTAGATGATCGACTGTATTCGGTGAATCCCCAATCGTTGAACTTTCGAGTCAGAATTTTAGAACAGATACCGCCTTGAAAGTCGAGGCTCGTGAGTTTTGGGTGCGTTCCTTTCCACAAAATGTAGCGTGTTATAACTCCAGTGATCGGTCTCGGTCATCAGGTCAATCACTTCTACCTGATTAGGACTGTCATACAAGTCTCTCAGGATGCCTTTCGGGCAGACCATCACAAGTTTTCCATTAGGCTTTAGCATGGTCAGGAAGGTAGAACGAAACTTTTTATAGAGCGTCGTATTACCTGCTGTCCCATTCGATCCGCCTTTGCTATCGTTATACGGGGGGTTTTCTGCTATTAGATCGAACTTCATATCTCTCAGTTCTCCAAAATCCAAAACCTTCTTACCGTCAACATACTTGTAACAGCGGCAAGTTTCAAACCCGATCTTCTGCAACCATCCTTCATACCCCTCATGAAACTCGCAGCATATGATTCGAGCGGAAGGATATTTCTTCCGCAGTTGGATTGGAAACTGTCCTGCATTAGCATTAAATACTAGGATGTTCATTTAGTGTCCTCGTAACTAGGCATTCCATGATAATCAGGCAAGATAGAATAGATCAAGTTCATTTCTGTGTCAGTAAATCCTAGTTCTTATTGAAGCATAGCATCAGTCCAGTTCCGAGACTTTCCGTTCTTCTGGATACGCTTGGTGGCGGCTAAGGCTTCAGCCCGAGTATCGAACGGACCACACCAGCGCCACTCGGTATTATTGTCACCGGCGCGACCGTTCGCATTGATATAGCTGAACATACCGTAGAACTCGTCATTCGGTTTTAACCTCGCGCCTTATGCTTGATATGCAGCAGATCGGTATAGGTGTAGTTGGAATAATGAGTAACCTTCCATTCGCTTGCGGCACGGTCAGCATTCGTTCCCGTCATAAGAAGCACTGCATTATCAGGATTCCTCTTAATCGTCGTCATTAACGGGCGGACCTGAGCAACCGTATGACTGCCGTAATCGGCTTCATCGACAACCACGAAATTCGAAATGGTAGGTTGAAATATCGCGTCCAGTCGCTTGTTGCGCTTAGAACCGGGGCACAAGCTCACGTAGGTGATCGGCTTATGACCCAATGCCTCAGCCTTCTTGATTTGGAGTAGATAATCGTCGTCGGAGCTATCGATAAAATCGCAGTTCGCGAATTGCAAGTAGCGTCCGATTTCATCTCTGAACGATGTGGCTACCGTTTGGACGTATGAGGTGATGACCATGCGGTCTTTTCCACTCTCAATGAAGGCGACAAGAGCGGCAAGCGTCTTACCGAAGCGGGCTACCCAATCGGCGAGTACGACTGCGTTCTTCTTTCCAGTGATTCCATTGAGAATATCGAGGACTCCATCATACTGCCAAGACGTCAAATGCAACGAGCAAAGCGGTAGATCATGCTGGCGAAGGAATTGCGTGACACTGTACATCATATCCGAAGCCGTCATCTTGTGCTTCTCTGAACCCCTGATGCGACTGTGCAAGCATTGGTTGCGAATGGCATCATCGAGATGAGAGTGCGGCTTGAAGATACCTAGTTTTTGGGCATAGCTGCTCGCGTCCCACACCTGATGCACGACGATTTTACCTTCGTCGAATCGGTTCTTATTGGGTCCTAGTGACCCACGAACGTACTCTCTGGTCCGGGCTTCTACTTCTTCGGGAGTGAGCGGATAATCGCTCTTCAGAAAGGTCTCACCGAACTTGGGTGTTTCGGGCTCGGCATCGATGTCCTGCCACAGGTAAACCGGATAGTGCGACATATTGGTCTCTCGTGTTGTTTGCTTACTGTATGCCAGTAGTATAACAGCATCCCTGCTGAATGTCAAGCCTTTTTGCTACGCC
>JAAXUU010000359.1 GCA_013335845.1 Actinomycetota bacterium | reverse complement strand
CCGTAAAAAGGGCATACTTGCTCCAGTCGTTGGCGGTGAACTGCCCTTCCTCGGGCGGAAAGGCGAAGTACACATCCTCCCTGCCGATCACTTCGCCACTGGAGATCTTTCTTCTGGCGAACACTCCGCGACGCAGCGAACGAAGGCTGGCGGATTCCTGGGGGTTTTCCGGCAAACGAGATGCCCCTTCGCCGCAGATGGTCAGGGCATAGCTGGCTGCGGCCAGCCAGGCATCGACCTGCTGTGGCGACGCTGAATACGCGTTAATCGGGTATTCGGAAGTCGGCAGGCCTACATGCTTCTCGAAAATGGACGCGCCCTTAGCGACAGCCAGCTTCACGATATCGGTATTGTCAGGGTTCTCGTGGGTAGAAAAACCTATGCGCACACCGGGATAACGGCGGCGCAGGTAATCGATCTGGGAAAGATGGAGATTTTCGTCGGGTGTCGGGTATTCGCCGACGCAATGCAGGATTGCGAAGTCCTTAGCCCGGTGCTGCATGAAGCTGATGACTCGGTCGATATCCTCGAGTTTTGCGCCCGCGGTCGAAAGAATGATCGGCCTTTCGGACTTTACCACCCGTTCGAGCAGCGGCCAGTCGTTGAACGAACAGCTCGCGATCTTGATGATGTCGAGCCCCTGCGACTCGATGACGTCCACCGACGGCTCATCGAAAGGAGTGGACATCGTGATGAAGCCCTGCTCCATCATTTCAGCGACGAGCCGGTTGAACTCCTCCCTCGAAAGGCGGGTTTCAGAAAAACGCTTGATGTACTTGATATCGTCACGCCCCTGCATCGACGGATGGATGAAGGTATCCAGATCCCGGTACTGAAGTTTGAACGCCACGGGAAACTGGTATTTCCGGCAAACCTCACCGAACGCCCTGATGACTTCGATACCATGATCGACATTTCCCATGTGGTTGTTCGCCATCTCGAGGATGAACAGATTCTCAGGCAATTTGCTGGTCATAGAACTCTCGTTTTATGTTGTAATGAAATCACTTGCAGGCATTGGCAATCATCTCGCACATATAATTGCACATCTCTTCGCTCATACCGGGATAAACTCCGACCCAAAAACTATCACGCATGATCTTGTCGGTTACTGACAGCTCGCCCGAGATCCTGAACCCTGCTTGCGCCTTGCGCATCTCGTCGAAACAGGGATGCTTAACAAGGTTTCCAGCAAACAGCATGCGCGTCTGTATACCCCGCGACTCGAGAAAGCTGACAATACGATCACGCCGGAACGGCGCATTGTCCCGAATCGTCAGCATGAACCCAAACCAGGAGGGGTCGCTTCCGGGTGTAGCCTCGGGAAGTATGAAGAACTCTCCGAGTGGCAACAGCTTGTCGTAGAGCGATTGCCAGTTGCGCTTGCGAGCCTTGATGAATGAGGGCAGTTTCTCCAGTTGGGCGCAACCGACAGCTGCCTGCATGTCAGTGACTTTGAGGTTGTATCCAAAATGGGAATATACATACTTGTGGTCGTACCCAAACGGCAACTCACCGAACTGCTGACCAAAACGGTTGCCGCAGGTATTGTCCTTGCCTGAGGGGCACCAGCAGTCGCGCCCCCAGTCCCGGAAGGATTCAACGAGGCGCTTGAGCATCGGATCGTCGGTATAGACGGCACCGCCCTCACCCATGGTCATATGATGAGGCGGATAAAAACTTGAAGTCGCAAGATGGCCTATAGTGCCGGTATATCGCCACTTACCGTCGAGACAGTATCGTGAACCGAGTGCATCGCAGTTGTCTTCGATCAGCCAGAGACCGTGCATGTCGCAAAACGCCTTCACGAAAGAAAGATCGAAAGGATTGCCGAGGGTGTGGGCCACCATGACCACCTTCGTTCTGGCAGATAATGCCGCTTCAAGCTGTGAACTGTCGATGTTGCATGTCGGCAAGGTCACATCTACAAACACCGGAACCGCACCATACTGGATGATCGGTGCGACCGTGGTCGGGAATCCTGCAGCAACCGTAATGACTTCATCGCCGGGTTTTATCTGACGGCCACCCAATTTCGGAGAGGTCAGTGCTATGAACGCCAACAGGTTCGCGGAAGAACCGGAATTGGTCAGGGAGCAGAACTGTACACCGACGAACCGGGCGAAATCACGCTCGAACTGATCAGCATACCTGCCCGTAGTCAGCCAGAACTCCAGAGAGCTGTCAACGAGATTGACCAGCTCCCGGTCATCG
>JAAXUU010000103.1 GCA_013335845.1 Actinomycetota bacterium | reverse complement strand
CTGCAGGAATCGGGCCGGGGTCTTCGCCCTCGAAAAATCTGTCCAGCCAAGCGCGTGTCTCGACGAAGACCGACAATTCATCGGCCGTGACTCTGTTAGCCGTCACAGCATCATGCGCTTTTTGCAACGGAGCAGCGAAATACTTCTGTCCTGCGATCCAAAGACCGGTGAGATACTCACCGTCACTCGAAACGGTCAATAGCCCAACCGGAGAATCAAGAACAGTTACAAACTCCATATTCCCACCTCTCCAGTGCGATTGCATCGCGAAATCAAGCAGTATGATTATATCTCTATTTCCACTTTGCGGCTCATTTTCGTCAGTAGAACTCCAATACCAGAATGAACCGCTTTACCGTACTTGGGCAGACAGCACGAACGACGAGATACAATTCCACTTCGTATCGCAACCTTCCGCTGTTTCACAAGATTACGATTTGCATTTGACTATTTGAGAGTTGCTATTTTTTGGTTAAGATGTGCGGATGCCAAGTTCCGGCAACAAATCACTATCTTTTGGAGTCCCTTCATGACTGCTGATATACACAATAACGGTATCTCGATGCGCAGGCGCTGGCTTTTGTTCGCAATCGTCTTTTTCGTCTCAGTCATCTGTGCTTTCACCAACTTCAAAGCACCCCCTTTGTTCATCTATCTCATCGATGACTTGGGCTTCACTCAAGCCAATATCGGATGGGTGATGTCGATGTTCAGCCTTTTCGGTGTTATATTGGCTTTTCCCGCCGGAGGTATTCTCGCGAAAGTCGGTTATAAGCCGAGCCTCACCATCATTACCGTATGTATGACGGTCGGATGTGTCTTGGGAGCCTTTTCCAATAGCGTTCCGGTCTTCCTCGTAAGCAGGATGATCGAAGGAATCGCATTCGCTTTCGCATGTGTCGTCGCACCCGCTGCAGTTGCCACCTTGTTTCCCCGCGAGAAGCAAGGCTTGGTCATGGGCATCTATGCTACATGGTCACCAGTCGGCATGATCATCGCCTTCAACGCTTCACCTGCTCTCGCAGGTGCAATGGGTTGGCAATCGGTGTGGTGGCTGAATATAGTTCTCGCTATCATCTCACTTCTTCTCGTGGCACTCCTATACAAACACCCCGAGCAGAAGCCTATTAAAATTGAAGGTGGCGAGAGTGCAGGAAAACCGAACTGGAAAGGCATCGTACTCGCATCCTTGGTCATGGGTTTATTTGCGATGTCGTACGGAAGTGGCCTAGGGAGCTTCTACCCCACCTTCCTCCAAGAAGTACACGGGATGAGTGCGCAGTCAGCCGGTTTCGCAACAAGTATCACCAGCATACTGAATGTGATTCTCGGACCGATTATCGGCATTATCTCCGACAAACTCCAAGCGAGGAAAGGACTTATGGTTCTTGGGATGGTGGGTATCTCCATCCTCTTCACCTTCGCATTCAGCTCAAGCATCGGAGTGGTTTGGACTTTCATCATACTGATGAGCATACCCGCCGCAACAGTCCCAACGGGTGTCTTTGCAATCGTTCCGAACCTTGCGCATAATCCCGCAAAAGTGGGATTGGCTATGGCTAGTGTCATCATGGTTCAGAACTTGGGAATCGTGATAGGGTCTGCGGGTTTCGGTGCTCTGAACACATCGTTGGGGTGGAATACGGCATCCCTTTATTTTCTCGTCCCTGCGGGTATTCTCGGCCTCGTCTGTGCGCTGCTCATACGAGAGAAGAAAACCGCATAGCGTCTCAGATGTATGTACCATCCTATAGCCTCGATTGTAATGCCTTTATTGAAATATGCCTATGCGATTTCCTCACGAAGTTGCATAGGCATTGTATTTGTCATCTATAATCCATCACTATCCCAAACTAGTGTTATAGTATGAAACTACCACGAATTCGCATCCTTCAAGTAGCCGGAAATGCAGCTTAACTATTCCTGTCGTTTAAACGATTAGGTGTTGATTGCGCCTACCGTTTCGCCGATCGAATCTGACATGTAGAAAGGATCTACGGATGGGGATCTATGAGCATGTAGACCATGGCTTCGAGCCCGTTTTCGACCATCATTCGAAACTCCTCATTCTCGGATCGTTTCCATCCGTTGCTTCCCGTGAGAATCGTTTCTATTACGGTAACCCGCAGAACCGTTTCTGGCGTGTCATTTCCGCTCTTACCGGTAGACCCGTACCCATCAATGCCCCCATTGAAACATCCATTGCCGAGAAGAAGCGTTTGTTGTTGGACCATGGCATCGCTCTTTGGGATGTGGTTGACAGCTGTGACATCATTGGGTCGAGCGACCAAAGTATCAGGAATGTCCGTGCTGCGGATATCCAACGTATTTTGGACACCTGCGACATCCATGGGATTTACGCCAACGGACATACCGCCGAAAAGCTCTACCATCGCTATCTTAAAGAGGATACGGGGCATGGTATCATCACCCTTCCTTCAACCAGTCCCGCGAATGCCGGTTATTCACTGGATCGATTGATCACTGCTTGGGGCGATAAGCTCGAGCTATCAAGGTGATTGAATAGTGTCACTCCACGATATTTGGCTGAACGACTCAGGCGCATAGCCGAAAGGGGCATACTTCTCGAAGCTCCCCACCACTTACGATAAAGTGTGCTCTTCGACCCTTTCGTGCTATCCTAGTCGGGAACGCAAACGATTGTGAGCGAATTCGATGAGATAGGAGTCGGCATGTCCTACTTCTTGCGCCGCATCTGGAATCCGGCGATCTACCAAGGTGGCAACGTTAACCGCCGGTACTTCGAAGGCTGGTATTTCAAACAGGCCGATGCCGAGGGCCGGCAGGTCTTCGCCGTCATACCGGGCGTGTCCTTCTCTGCGGATGGAACCTCGAAGCACGCATTCGTCCAGATCATATCAGGTGGTGGAAGTACGCATTACTTCTCATATCCGATCGAATCATTCGTCTTCGACCCAAGAGAACCTTTCAACATTCAAATCGGGGACAATATCTTCACCGAAGCCGGTATGACGCTTCGCCTTAAAGACAGCACCGCAGAGGCCTATGGCGAGGTCAGGTTCGGGGCATGGACACCTTGGCCGGTAACCACCCTCTCCCCCGGAATCATGGGGTGGTATCGCTTTGTTCCATTCATGGAAACCTATCACGGAGTTCTTTCGATGGATCACGAGGTCTCGGGGAGTGTTGTTTTAGACGGCGAGACGATCAGGCTTGACGATGGTCGAGGATATATTGAGAAAGACTGGGGTCACAGCTTCCCAAGCTCATGGATCTGGGCACAGTCGAATCATTTCGATCGTCCGGGTGTCTCCGTATCTATCTCAGTAGCGAAAGTACCTTGGTTGACGGGGGCGTTCGTCGGCCACATCGCGGGACTACAGATCGATGGGAAGTTGCACCGCTTCGCAACCTACACCGGGGCTCGGCTTGTATGCATCGAGACGGGAACCAACGAGGCGCATCTGATACTGCGCGATCGGCGGGAGGAACTCGATGTCGGAATCCACGGAAGTGAGACGCTGTCGCTGAAAGCACCGACGCTCGGCGCCATGGTAGGCCATGACGCCGAATCACTTGGTGGCACGATTGATGTGACGCTACGCGAGCTGCGGGGTGGACAGTCGGGCGTGGTATTTCAAGGCACGGGTACGCTTGCGGGCATCGAAGTCATGAACGACCGCAACGAGCTCGGTTCCGTACGTTGCGACGGGGTATGAGGAACGATACACCTCGAAGGTACTATGATGCTTCGTCAAACTGCGAATAGTAAAGATCGGCGTAGGATCCTTTCTTCTCGAGCAAGTCATCATGGTTGCACTGCTCGACGATGTCGCCGTCCTTCATAACCAGAATCAAGTCGGCATTACGAATCGTGGAAAGCCGATGGGCGATGATGAAACTCGTCCTCCCTTTCATCAGGTTATCCATTGCTTTTTGGATGAGGGTTTCGGTTCTGGTATCTACCGACGATGTCGCTTCGTCCAGTATCAACACCTTATTGTCTGCAAGGATAGCCCGAGCGATAGTTATGAGCTGCTTCTGTCCTTGGGATACATTGCTGGCATCCTCATTCAGTTCCATATCATACCCACTGGGCAGGGTCTGGATAAAATGGTGTGCATGAGCAGCCTTCGCCGCAGCGATGACCTCTTCGTCTGTAGCATCCAATCGCCCATAACGGATATTCTCCATGATAGTACCTTTGAACAACCACGTATCCTGGAGGACCATTCCAAAGGCATCCCTCAATTCACGCCTGTTGAAATTCTTTATGTTATGTCCGTCAAGTGAAATAGTACCCTCGTTCACATCATAGAACCGCATCAGAAGCTTAACTATCGTCGTCTTTCCCGCACCGGTAGGTCCGACAATGGCGATCTTCTGGCCGGGCTGTATCGACGCGCTGAAATCCTTGATGATCACCTTGTCTTCGTTGTATCCAAAGCGCACGTGATTGAAATCAACGGCTCCTGCAATACTTTCCAGGTGAACAGGATTATCAATGATCTGTTCTTCTTCTTTCTCACCCAAGAACTCGAATACGCGCTCAGACGCTGCCGCCATGGACTGTACTTGGGTCATTACCTGAGCTATCTGCTGTATAGGCTGCGTGAAGTTCCTCACGTATTGGATAAATGCCTGGATATCACCAATGGTGATGGCGCCTCCAATCGCGAGAAGTCCGCCCGAAAGAGCAACAGCCGCATACCCCAGGTTTCCGACGAACATCATAATCGGGTACATCAGGCCTGAAAGGAACTGCGACTTCCATGCCGAATCGTACAACACATCATTTGTTTCCGTAAATCTCTCGACTGTCTCTTTCTCTTTGTTGTATACCTTCACCACCAGATGACCACCGAAGGTTTCCTCGACCTGTCCATTGATGTGTCCCAGATATTCTTGCTGGGTTTTGAAATAGTTCTGCGATTTCTTCATGACAAATGAAATCAATCCAACTGAAACAGGAAGGGTAATCAGCACGATCAAGGTCATAAGAGGTGAAATACTCAGCATCATGATCAACACACCGATCATGGTTGCTACCGAGGTGATGATCTGGGTAACACTCTGGTTCAGCCCCTGCCCTAATGTATCGACGTCGTTTGTTATACGGGATAGGACCTCTCCATAGGTGCGGCTTTCAAAGTATTTCATGGGCATGCGATTGATTTTCTCAGAAATTTCTTTACGTAGGCGGTAACAGATCTTCTGGGTGATTCCGGTCATGATCCACCCTTGGACGAAGTTGAACACCGCACTACACGCATACAATGCGAGAACGATAAGCATGATTGTACCGATATAGGAAAAATCGATTCCGCCGGTTCCTTGGATCTTTGCGCTCAATCCGGTCGCAAGCGCAGTCGTGGCTTTGCCTAAAACCTTAGGCCCGATCACGTTGAAAACGGTGGAACATGCCGCTATTATCATTACTATGATAATGCCGATTTTATAGTTACCTATATAGGCGATCAGCTTATGTATCGACCCTTTGACATCCTTCGCCTTCTCTACCGGGGCCATCATTCCGCCAGGTCCCCCAGGTCCGCGCCCACCACCAAAACCATTACGCGCTGGCTGGTGCTTTGAGTTTCCCTTGTTTCCGTTACTCATGAGCCGCTCCCCCTTTCCCGGCATCCATAAAACCGAGCTCTTCTTCAGAAAGCTGTGAATTGGCGATCTCTTGATATACTTCGCAGCTGCGCAGCAGTTCCTCGTGTGTACCCTTGCCTACTATTCGCCCATCATCCAATACCAGAATCTGATCTGCGTGCAGAATCGTGCTGATGCGCTGAGCGACGATAATCACCGTGCTGCCTTTTATCTTCTCACCTAATGCTTTTCGAAGTGCGG
>JAAXUU010000005.1 GCA_013335845.1 Actinomycetota bacterium | reverse complement strand
ACGCGGACCACGACGTCGACGCGGACCACGACGCGGTTGCCTGCGACATCGAGGTCGTTTACGGTCTTCTTAGAAAACATGGATATTCCCCTTCATTCATTCCTAGCTTCTTACGTTCTTACAAAAGGAGCAAGGGGCCCCGCAAAAGCGAGACCCCTGTTGTTTCAAAACGAAAGCACGTTATGCCATCATCAGTTTCGCAAGGTCGGCGACTCGAGTGGAATAGCCGATCTCATTGTCATACCAAGCGATGCATTTGACGAAATCGCTCTTACCACCCAATACCATGGTTAGCTTGGAATCGAACACGGAGGAGTTCTTGTTACCCAGAACGTCAGCGGAGACGATCGGGTCTTCCGTGTATTCCATGATGCCCTTCAAGGGGCCTTCGGCGGCGGCTTTCATCACGGCGTTGATTTCATCGGCGGTGACCTCACGACCGAGCTCCACGACGAAGTCGACCATCGAGCCATCGGGGGTCGGGACGCGCGTCGACATACCGTCGAGTTTCCCGGCGAGTTCTGGAAGAACCAAAGCGACTGCACGGGCGGCGCCGGTGGTTGTCGGAATCTGGGAAAGAGCAGCGCTGCGTGCACGACGGAGATCCTTATGCGGAAGGTCGAGGATCTTCTGATCGTTGGTGTAGCTGTGGATGGTGTTCATCATGCCGCGCTTGATTCCGAAGTTATCGAGAAGTACCTTCGCCATGGGAGCTAGGCAGTTGGTGGTGCAGGAAGCGTTCGAAACGATGTGATGGATCGCAGAATCATACTTCTCCTCGTTCACGCCCAAAACGATGGTGATATCCTCGTTGTTGGCAGGGGCGGAGATGATGACCTTCTTGGCGCCAGCATCGATATGTGCATGTGCTTTCAAAGCATCGGTGAAGAAACCGGTTGATTCGACGACGAGGTCGATACCGAGCTCTCCCCAAGGAAGGTTGGCAGGGTCACGTTCGCAGAGTACTTTGACGAAACGACCATCTACTTCGAAACCGTCCCCGGTTGCTACGACGGTGTCGTAGATACGGTGGTGGACGGAGTCATACTTGAGCAGGTGTGCCAACGTCGCGACATCTCCGAGGTCGTTCACCGCAACGACTTCGATGTTCGGGTCGCTTTCCATTGCGCGAAAAACCAAACGTCCGATACGCCCGAAACCATTAATTGCTACTTTGATCGCCACGTGCGCTCTCCTTTCATCTCACGCCATCAGGCGCTTTTCGAACCTACATTATCTATTCTTCTCGTCTTCGAGAAAATCCGCAACGAGTTCTTCTATTCTTCGAACCCTATGATACACAGCCGATTTGGAAAGAGGTGGGTCGGCGAGCTCCCCGAGTTCTCGAAGGGAAACATCTGGGTGTGAAAGGCGGAGCATCGCGAATTCCTGAAGCGCCGGTGGAATCGATTCGATTCCGCGGTTTTTAATCAGCAGTTTGATAGCTTTGACCTGCGACAGCGCCGCGTTCGTCGCCTTCGCTTGGTTGGCGATCTCGGCGTTCACCGTTCGATTCACATCGTTGCGCACGGATTTTACAACACGTACGTTCTCCATCGCAAGCGCGCTCTGATAGGCGTTCACCAAAGCGAGGAACGAGACGATGCGTTCGGCACCCTTGAGATAGACCGTATAGATGTTGCGTCGCTTCGTCAGGCGGGCATCGATCCCATAGTTCTGCATGAGATGGGCAAGATCGCCCGCGAGCGCCTCGCTTTCGGTGGTGAGTTCGAAATGGAAGTCCCCTCTCGGATCCGAGATGAAACCGCCGCCGAGAAATGCCCCGCGCAGATAGGACGCCGCGCAGCAGGATTTCTTCACCAACTTGGGGCTGATGCCAAGCTCGAGGCCCGACTCACTCAAAACGCCCAGATCTTCCAATGCCGCGGCAAGTTTTATCTGGGTCGGCACGGTTATCAGGTAGTTGTGCGTCTTATGCAGAACGCTTCGCCGCACGGTCAGCTCCGTTTTGAGATCGTAGACCGAGTGCAAAAGCCTGATGGTCGTCCGGGCGACACTGCCTGTTTCCGTGGCGATCTCCAGACGATATTTACCCGGTCCCGATATGAACAAGGTACCTTCGATGCGCACGAGAGCCGCAAGCATGGCCTTCTCGCAATCCTTGCATTCAAGTACGAAACGTGAGAGTTCGTCTTTTACTTCCGCCGTGAACGACACGAACCCAACACCTCCCGAAACGCTTCCTGCAAAACATCGGGGGAATGCCATGTCAGACGTTTGGGATCCACGAAATCATGCATGATGACGTGAGGCCCCATTCTCTCTATCCTATCGATCAGCTCCGCATTGACCGGGAGACGTTTGATACCGTCTTTCATCCGACCGTCTTTCAAGGTCGGGGTGATGTCCTCACCGGTGATCCGTGCGAAGCGTTGAGTGTCGGAACCCGCAGCAGGCGGAGCCGAGAAATCGCTATGGATGAGTACGAAATCCAATAAACCCTGCATACCATGGGACAGAAGCGCTTCGACGTGCTCTGCGCAGTTGAGACCCCATGTCTCCCCTTGCATATCGGCCAGCGAACAGACGAACACGGTCTTCGCGCGTGATTCGGTGATGGCTTCGATCACGCCGGGGACGAGGAGAGTCGGTATGATCGATGTGAAGAGTGAACCGGGTCCCAAGACGATGAGATCGGCATTGCGAAGTGCTTGCAGTGCCGGCTCGTAGGGCTTTGCGTCAGCGGGTACGAGATCTACATTAGAGACCGCACAATCGCTTCTCGAAACCTTGGCCTGTCCGTAGAGCCTGCGGCCATCACGGGTCTCCCCTTCGAGCACGACACGGTCGAGGGTGGATGGGTACACATGCCCCCGCGTGTCGAGGAGCTCCTCGCACACGGCTATCGCTTCAGGGAAAGAAGAGGATGTGTCGGCAAGTGCGGTGAGAATCAGATTCCCGAGGGCATGATTCTGAGCATAATCGAAACGATACTGGAATGCGCGCACGAAGGGGTCTTTTGGATTTCGAGCCATCGCGACGAGGCACTTGCGGATATCGCCGGGCGGAATCGCGCCGGCGCGTTCACGAAGGATACCGGTGCTTCCACCGTCATCCGCCATGGCGACGACCGCGCTCACGTCAAGCCCGAGATCGAGTAGCGCACGGATGCTGATAGGCGCACCCGTACCTCCCCCTATGACGACTGCGCTTTTTGTGCCGGTGCTCACGAAGGAACCTCTGCAAGGGAGATGTCACGGTGCGTGATCGTTACGTTGAAGCCATTGTTGAGAAGATGCTTCCCGGTCTCATCCGCTAAAACGATGCTGCGATGCTGTCC
Organism: Actinomycetota bacterium; assembly: GCA_013335845.1. Classification (GTDB taxonomy): domain Bacteria; phylum Actinomycetota; class Coriobacteriia; order Coriobacteriales; family RUG844; genus JAAXUU01. The sequence continues at coordinate 13,733 of JAAXUU010000005.1, read as the reverse complement.
GCCCGTGCAACCGACCCCTATCGAGAGATTCTGCTTGCCTTCGGCAACGTACCCGGGTGTTATCGTGTCGAGAAGCGCGTACCACTTCTCGAGGAAATCTTTGGTTTGGCTCGAGTCGAGAACGTAATCGCGCACCTTGTCATCGAGTCCGGTCAAAGGACGCAATTCATCCACATAATAGGGATTTGGAAGGAAACGGACGTCGATGATGATATCGGCGTCGATCGGGGATCCGTATTTGAAACCGAACGAGAATACATTCACCCGCAGGCCACGTTCGGCGGCATCTTGGCCGGCATACTGTTCGCGGATAAGGTTGCGTAATTCCTGCGAGCGCAATTCGGAGGTGTCGATCACGTAGTTGGCGATCTCCCGTATCTCCGAGAGCATCTCGCGTTCACGCCTTACGCCGCCGATGATCGTCATACCATCTTCGCACATGGGATGACGGCGTCGATTCGTCTTGAATCGACGCAACAGCGCTTCGTCTGAGGCATCCAAAAACAGGAGTGTATGAGAGATGTTGATGTCGTCGAGATGGCGCAATTCGCCTACGAGCTCAGGGAAGAACTCCTTCGATCGCAGGTCGCACACGATGGCCAATTTGCGCAAAGAACCGGACTGCAAGCCGGCGAGCGAAACAAGGTTCATGAGGAGTTTCGGTGGTAGATTGTCGATACAGAAGTAGCCTAGGTCCTCGAACGTATGCATCGCCTCGGTACGCCCTGCGCCGGACATTCCCGTGATGACGATAAGATCGGGGCCGCCCGCAGGCTCAAGCAATGTACTGACGTCGAGTTGCGATGTCTCCATGGATACTCCCGGTGCCGTAGGACAGATAAGAAGGATATCGTACCAGTTTGCTATGGAGTGATGGTGAAAATCACCGAGAATCTTCAAATTGGTCGAGCACCGCGCGTACTTCCTCGGCAACCTTGCGAGGAATACCCGGCAGTGCGGCTATTTCCTCGAGGCTCGCCTCTTTCAATTTCTTGAACGATCCGAACTCACGGAGAAGTGTCTTCTTGCGTTTCGGACCGAGGCCTTCCACGTCATCGAGTATCGAAACCGTCATGGCTTTTCCGCGTACCTCACGGTGGAAGGTGATGGCGAAACGGTGCGCCTCATCACGGACTTGCTTGACGAGATAGAGAGACGGGCTTCCGCTTGGGAGAACCACCGGTTCATCACTCCACGGCACGAAGAGTTCCTCATCCCTTTTCGCGAGGCCTGCGACGGGGATGTCAAGCCCAAGCTCCTTAAGCTGATTCATCGCCGCAGTGAGTTGCGGCTTACCGCCGTCTACGATTATGAGATCCGGACGCGAGCCGAACCGTTCATCCGCCATTCGCTGTGGCGCATAGCGGCGAGCGAGAACCTCGCTCATCATGGCGAAGTCGTTCGCTTCCTCTGATTCCATGCGAACCTTGAACCGTCGGTACGCTGACGTATCCTTCCGTCCTCCGGAAAAGACCACCATACTCGCGACCGAGTGCTTTCCATGTATCGTCGATATATCGAAACACTCTATGCGCAAAGGTGCCGCAGGAAGCGCGAGTGCACTTTCAAGCTGCAGCAACGCGTTGTTGATTCGATCCTCATCATAGCGCGTACGAACTTTGAAGCGCATGAGGGTGTGCCGTGCGTTCTTCTCGGCGAGTTTGAGGAGATCCGCTTTCTCGCCACGTTTGGGGACTTCTATCCTGACCTTCGCACCGTGACTGTTTGTGCGCCACCCGGTGAGCACTTCCTCGAGCGCCTCACTTCCGGGGAGTTCCTCGGGAATAAGGACGGTGCGTGGTATATCGCTTGCTTCATCGTAATAGCGAAGTAGGAACGTCTCGATTATCTCCTCGTTCGGATGGTTCAGGCCCTTATCGAGCACGAATTCGTTCGAGATGATGATGCGCCCCTCGCGAATAACGAAGACGTGTACACCGCAGATGGTCTCTTCCCGATAAAACCCTATGACATCGGCATCGAAATTGCCGGCCGAAACGGCTTTCTGGCGCTCCTGCAGAGCTGTGATGCTCGCAAGCCGGTCACGATAGCGCGCTGCGCGCTCGAAATCCAGGTCATCCGCGGCATCATGCATCTGCAAAGACAAGGCCTCGATGAACTCGGTGCGATGCCCCGCCAGGAATCTCTCGACTTTCTCGACATTCTTCGCATACTCTTCCGGGGTACACGCTCCGCAGCAAGGCCCGGGTCCGAGACCGACATGGTAGTCGAAGCAGGGCTTGTCTGAAATAAGGGTACCGTGAGCTTGATATTGCCGGAGGATCCGCTTGTGTTCCGAACACGATGCGTGGCAGATCGGAACGATCTTGCGCACGGTATCGACCAGATCCCGCGCCGCGTGACTGTCGGTATACGGACCGAAGTAACGCGTTTCGTTTTTATGATGCTCGCGTGTGTACTTGACCGCAGGGAAAACATCTCCCTTGGTGATGGCGATGAAGGGGTAACTCTTGTCATCACGGAAGTCCGTGTTGAAAGGTGGATCATATTGCTTTATGAGATTCTTCTCGAGCACGAGCGCTTCGGTCTCGGTGTCGCACACGATATATTCGAAGATGGATACCTGCTCCATCATATGAGGTATCTTGACGCGCTCGTCTTGCCCTAAGACATACTGCTTCATACGCGTGCGCAAGGATTTCGCCTTACCTACATAGAGAACGGCGCCGACCTCGTTCTTCCAGATGTAACACCCCGGGTCGGTAGGCACCGCCTCGAGTTGCTCGCGTATAGAAGGCAGATTATACATAGTACGCTATCAGCGCCCTTCCAGAAGTGGCGCAAGGAAATGACCTGTGTAGCTTCGCTCGCACGCCGCTACCTCCTCGGGGGTCCCACTTACCACGATCTCGCCGCCGCGATCTCCGCCCTCCGGGCCCAGATCGATGACGCGGTCGGCGCACTTGATGACGTCGAGATTATGCTCGATCACCAATACGGTGTTGCCCATATCGACAAGGCGCTGCAGGACGACCAGTAGCTGACGGACGTCTTCGAAGTGGAGCCCGGTCGTCGGCTCGTCGAGGATGTAGAAGGTCTTTCCGGTCTGCCTGCGCTGGAGCTCGCTCGCCAGTTTGATGCGCTGGGCTTCACCACCCGAAAGCGTGGTCGCGGGTTGTCCGAGGCGTATGTAGGCAAGCCCGACGTCATACAACGTTTGGAGCTTGCGCTTGATTTGGGGGATGTTCTCAAAGAACGCCAGTGCCTCCCCCACGCTCATATCGAGGATATCGCTTACGGATTTTCCGCGATAGGTTACTTGGAGTGTTTCTCGATTATAGCGCTTACCGTTACAGACTTCGCACGGTACGTAAATATCCGGCAGAAAGTGCATCTCGATCTTGATCTGTCCATCACCCTTACAGGCTTCGCAACGTCCACCTGAGACATTGAACGAGAAGCGCCCGGCGGTATACCCGCGCGCCTTCGATTCCGGTGTCGACGAGAAAAGAGAACGCACGTCATCCCATAAACCGGTATACGTCGCCGGATTGCTTCTCGGCGTGCGACCGATCGGAGATTGGTCGATATCGATGACCTTGTCGAGCTTGCTGACACCCGCGAGGGACTCGTACGAGCCCACGTGTTTGCGACTGCGATGCACCTTGTTCGTGAGTGCGGGAGCAAGGGTGCTTGTGATGAGCGAAGACTTACCACTACCCGAAACACCGGTTACAACCGTGAGAGTCCCGAATTCGATATCGATATCCACATTCTTGAGGTTATTCTCGGTTACCCCGTGTAGTTCGATGGCTCCGCGATTCGGATTCCGGCGCTCGAGGGGGATTTCGATCCGACGACGCCCACTCAAATAGTCAGCCGTCATGGAACCCTCGGTCGCCATGACCTCCTCAGGCGTTCCCGATGCGACGATGCGTCCACCGTTCTCGCCAGCGCCCGGACCAATATCCAAGACATAATCCGCCGTGCGTATCGTTTCCTCATCATGTTCGACGACGATGACGCTGTTCCCCAAATCGCGTAGGTTTTTTAGAGTGGTTATCAGGCGGGCGTTGTCACGCTGGTGCAGACCGATAGAGGGTTCATCGAGGATGTAAAGCACACCCATAAGCCCTGCCCCGATCTGAGTTGCAAGACGGATACGTTGACCTTCCCCACCGGAGAGGGTCGCGGTTCCGCGGTCGAGCGTCAGATAATCGAGACCGACGTTCACGAGGAAGCGGAGGCGCTCCGATATCTCTTTGACTACTCGGCCGGCGATGTGCTCTTCGCGTTCCGTGAAGGTGATGTCCTCGAAGAAGTGCAGCAGATCCTTCGCCGAAAGCTGCGTCACCTGGTAGATATTCTTTCCGTTGACGGTCACTGCGAGAATCTCGGGTTTCAGACGCGATCCGCCGCATGTCTTACATGGAATGACGGCGAAATAACTTTCGAGTTTTTCGCGCACCCCTTCGCTCGTCGAATCGGTGTAGCGGGATGAGACTATATTGAGGATTCCGTCGAATTTCGTGAACCAGTGGGTTTCACGTCCATCGCGGGTGATGTAATCGACACGGACCTTCTGGTCTCCCAAACCCTCAAGGAAGACTTTCTGCTGCTTGGCCGTGAAGTCCTTCCACGGTGTGTCGATGGAGCAACCGATATGCTTCGCGACAGCTGCGAATATCTGCGGAAAGTAGTTCGAGGTGCTGGTGGCCAAGGGAAGGATCGCTCCCTCGGGAATCGAAAGATTCGTGTCCGGGATAACGAGGCTGGGATCGACCTCCCTGCGGAAACCCAAGCCGAGACATTCAGGGCAGGCACCGTAGGGGGCATTGAACGAGAAATCGCGCGGAGCCAGATCATCGATGGAGTGTCCATGCACCGGGCAGGCAAGAGCCAAGGAGTAATTGTATTCTTCCGGATTATCGCCCATGGTGACTACGATGAGATTTCCCTCGGCAAGACGCGTTGCGTTCTCAACTGCCTCGGCCAATCGCGTCGTCGCGTCCCTTTTCAGTACGATTCGGTCGACCACGACTTCGATATCATGTTTATATTTTTTATCGAGCTTGATTTCACTTTCGAGAAGATGCACTTCCTTGTCGATGCGCACGCGGGTGAAACCCTCTTTGCGCAAGCCCTCGAAAAGTTTGGCGAACTCCCCTTTGCGTCCGCGTACGATAGGGGCCACGATCATGATTTTCTCGCCCTCGCCCAATTCGAATATCTTGTCGACGACTTGATCGGTGGTTTGCCGCATAATCTCGCGTCCGCATTCCGGACAATGTGGTATACCGACACGCGCGAACAATAAACGTAGGTAATCATATATTTCAGTGACTGTTCCGACTGTCGATCGAGGATTTTTACTCGTCGTCTTCTGATCGATCGAGACCGCTGGCGAAAGGCCGTCGATACTGTCGAGGTCAGGTTTATCCATCTGACCCAGGAATTGCCGGGCATACGACGACAACGATTCCACGTAGCGACGTTGGCCTTCGGCGTAGATCGTATCGAAAGCAAGGGATGATTTCCCGCTGCCGGAAAGGCCGGTTATCACAACGAGTTTATCTCGGGGGATTTCCAAGTTGAGGTTTTTAAGATTGTGTTCGCGCGCTCCGCGAATAACGATTGAGTCTTGTGGCACTCGGCACTCCTTAGTTCTTCTGAAAATCACTTGCACACGTATCAAGCGTAAACGTGCGAACCTTCATTGTAACCTATGAGATACCATTTATGTTGAAAATACACACGCAGGGGTACATGCGTTGACAATCCTTTACCTTATTCGAAAGGCGTTATTTGGATAGGTATTTATTTTAAACGAGGGTGCATCTTCGATCATCGATTGTACGTCACGCGCCTGCATCACGCACTCACATCGCGCACACACCACGCACGCACATCACGCGCGGGGATGCGTCCCCTTATGAACATCTTTAAGGTGCCCAACCGATAGATGCGTGTAGATCTGCGTTGTCGAAAGGCTCGTGTGTCCTAAGAGCTCCTGCACACTTCGCAGATCGGCACCGCCTTCCAGCAGGTCTGTGGCAAAGGTATGGCGGACGTCGTGAGGCGAATAACTCGAGTCGACACCCGCAGCTTGCAGGATATCCTTGAATACCTTCCGAATAGCATCGGTGCTCATCGGATTTCCTCGCGTCGATAGAAACAAGGCATCACCGGAGTTCTTGCCTTGCAGTTTCAGCCGTGCATCTACCAAATAGCGCTGGATCGTTTTCATCGCAAACGGATGTAGAGGTATGATGCGCTGTTTCGACCCTTTTCCAAGCACCTTGACCTGCCCATCGGAGAAATCGATGTCTGAAACCTTAACAGATGCAACCTCGCCGACACGTGCGCCGGATGCATACAGCACTTCCAAAATGGTCTGGTCACGCAAACCTTCAGGAGTCGAGGTATCACAAATAGTCAGGATCTTATTCATATCCTCTTTGGGAATCAGGCGAGGAAGACTCTTCGGCTGTTTCGGACCCGAGACGATTCCCGTTGGATTATTCGGGATCTCTTCCATTTCGGTCAACCAGGAATAATAACCGCGGACAGCGGAAAGCCGGCGATTGATAGTCCGCCTCGAATACTTTGCACCGTCGAGCTCCGCAAGGTAACGGCGGAATTCGCGATGAGTCAAGGATGACGGATCGATACCTGCGCGTTGCGTCCACGCAAGGAAATCAGAGATATCACTCGCGTACGCACGCACACTGTTGGGAGACAGATTGCGCTCGCTCGAAAGCGTTACGAGGTACTTCTCAACGAGTGGGTCGAGCGCATCCATCACGAACGCCTTTGGTTTTGTTCGCTCACATCAAGCAACGAAGGACCGTCGTATTCAAGAAAGCCCAGATCATGTCGCGTAGCGATGAAACCTTGGAGTGCATCTCGCGCCCGCGTGGAATATGCTGCGTACCGTTCCTGTTTCGACCGGAACTTCGTATCCAGAGGTTCGATGATACCGTAATTCACGTGCATGGGTTGGTACCCGGATGTTTGCGGATCGGTCGCGTAATCCAAGAGAGAACCGAATACGGTATGGATCGGAAGCGATGGCGCGGGTGATCCTGTGAGCTGGGTGTAGGTACATAGTGCAGCGAACAAGCCACTCGCTATCGCCTCCACATAGCCCTCCGTCCCACAGATCTGCCCTGCGAAGCGTATGTTCGGATAATCAGTCGACGCAAGCGTCCTGTCGAGAGTATGGGGCGCATCTATGAACGTGTTTCTATGCATGACTCCGTAACGGGCGAATGCTGCGTTCTCGAGACCGGGAATCATGCGGAACACTCGATTCTGTTCCGAGAACGTGAGATTCGTCTGGAAGCCCACGAGATTGTACGAGTTCATAGCCGTGTTTTCCGCGCGCAGCTGGACGGCTGCCCAAGGCCGCTTCCCGGTTTTCGGGTCGGTAAGCCCGACCGGTTTCAAAGCACCGTATCGCAGGGCATCGAGACCTGAGCGAGCGACCTCCTCGATCGGCTGGCATGCCGAGAACAACTCCTTGGTTTCGAAATCCTTCGCAATGACTTTCTCGGCGTCGACGAGTTCCGCAATGAAAGACTCGTATTGCTCGCGCCCGAAAGGCGCGTTGAGATAATCGGCTGTACCCCCACGGTCGTACCGCGATTGAGCGAACAGGACATCGTAATCGAGCGAATCGGCTTCGATGATAGGTGCTGCGGCATCGAAGAATGCGAGGTTGTCGGAACCCATGAACCGAGCGATATCGTTTGCCAGTTCATCGCTCGTAAGCGGACCGGTCGCTACGATCACCGGTTCTTTTGTGGTGACATAAGGAGCTAACGTGGTTATCTCCCGCCTGACCACCTGTATAAGCGGATGCTCCTCGATAGTCTTCGTGACGAGTTCTGCGAACCGCTCGCGATCGACCGCGAGCGCACCTCCCGCAGGAACGCGGGATTTGAAAGCAAAACCCAAGAGTTGGGAACCCAAAGCTGCTATCTCGTATTTGAGAAGGCCCGCAGCTGAGTTCACATCCGTGCTTTTTAGTGAATTGGAACAGACCAGTTCGCTCAAATCATCCGTCTTATGCACAGATGTCTTCCGAACCGGACGCATCTCGAACAACAGTACCGGAACGCCCCTTCCGGCGAGTTGCAGAGCAGCTTCACATCCGGCAAGACCCCCGCCGATAATCGTCACAGTTTTCGTTGTATCCATCAACATCCTTTTCGGAGCACGCAGTCGTGAAATCTGAGATTCGATCGACACCGAACCCATGTATCAAATAGTTTTTTCAGATTTAAGATTCTAGCACAGTTTTAAAATGCGTCACCTGCGCAAAACCGGTACTCCATACCTCCCATCCCGATAGCGTTCGATAAGCCCGATCGCTTCGCATTCGACGATCAAGCGCGATGTTTCATTCGGATTCTTCTGCATATGAACGGCGATTGCGTCCGCATGCATAGGGCTTGCGCTCAGCATCGCCACCAACGATGCTTTCTCGGGAGAAAGGCCTGCCCGGGCGTTTTGGCTTTCGTCGGCGGAATAGGACAGTGGCAGAACATCGAAGAGCGACGAAAGAACGATATCGAATGTCTCCATGTCCACGATCGGTTGTGCCCCCTGGAAAAGGAGACGATTCGAACCCTTTGATTCAAGCGAGTGGATGCAACCGGGGACGACAAGGACTTCCCTTCCGGCGGAAAGTGCCGCGTCCGCTGTTGAGAACGTCCCGCTTCCCAGGCCGGCCTCGACGATGAGCGTGGCGCGGGAAAGCCCTGCGATTATCCGGTTCCTCCTTACGAAGAAGTACGGAAGTGGCGGAACCGTCCAGTCCTGTTCCGATACGATCACCCCACCCCCTTCAAGCACCTCTTCCAATAATCCCCGTGCGCTTGATGGGTAGATCACATCGGCACCGCATGCAAGTACAGCGACTGTCGTACCTCTTTGGGACAACGATGCACGCATAGCTTCCTGGTCGCAACCGACAGCAGCACCCGACACTATCGCGATGCCCAAGGCTGCGGTTCGCTCTGCGAACATCCGCGCGCAAGCCAGACCATAGGGTGTCGCCTTTCGGGCCCCGACGATACTCAAACTGGGAGTCAACGCTCCGACATTGCCGATGAGATGGAGGGACTTCGGTGGATCCGGAATCTGAATCAGCGAAGAAGGGTAACTTTCATCTTCCGGTGTGAGCACCGTTCGCTCGAAACCCTCATACCTCATCGATGTTCCTCTCGCACGCGATATGCCATCGCCTCGAATATATGCTCTTCCCTGACCGTATCGTCGTCGGCAAGGTCCGCTATCGTACGCGCCACCCGTAATGTTCGCATCACGCCACGCCCGCTCAAATGACTCGCGCGCGCAAGAGTCTCGAATCTTTTCCTATCCTTCTCGGACAGATTGCATTCATGAAGGATGCGTTGCTCCCCGCCATCCCCCGTAGTTCCGGATTTCTCGAGATATTCTTGGCGTCGGACAGCGCGATCCCGTGCAAGCGCTACCGCTCCGAGTAGGCGTGCGGAACTCATCCCGGCCCCGGTTTTCAGCACGTTTTCAGGTGATGTACGCCAGACGTCGACCACAAGATCGATTCGATCCATCAGTGGCCCGCCGATTCGAGCTGCGTACCGTGATAGCTGTGCATCCGTACACGTACAGCGTTTTTCGCTGTCTCCCAAATAACCGCACGGGCATGGGTTAGCCGCTCCGACGAGCATGAACGATGCAGGGAGGCGTATACGATTATCAGCGCGCACCAGTGTCACCTCTTGGTCTTCAAGTGGTTGACGCAAAGCTTGCAGAGCGCTCGGAGCGAACTCCGACATCTCATCGAGGAACAATACACCGTTATGGGCGAGTGAGACCTCGCCCGGTTTGATCGGGCTCCCTCCACCGATAAGCCCGGCGAGTGATGATGAATGATGAGGAGATCGGAACGGTCTCGTCCCCGAGAAGATCGCACTCGTCGATAATCCTGCGACCGAGTGGACCAAGGCAGTTTCGCACAACTCCCCCGGGGTGAGTGGTGGAAGGATCCCGGGCAGACGTTTCGCGAGCATGGTCTTCCCCGACCCGGGTGGTCCGATCATAAGCACGCCGTGCCTACCCGCCGCAGCTATCTGCAGGGCTCGCTTCGCGATATCCTCCCCTGAGATATCTGCGAAGTCGAGCGCGTGTTTCTCCAGCTTCTGCGTGCGGCAGGGGATTTCGATCCATGGATCTTCTTTGCGCAGATCCATCAAGTTTCCGAGCCCTCGACAGTGCACCCCGAAACCTGCGAAGAGTTCCGGTATCGGGGAGCAAACCAACGTCAAACCGGTTTCCTTTGCCGTGCGCGCATAAGCCAGCAGGCCGCGTACCGGTCTCACAGTACCCTCAAGTGAAAGTTCCCCGACGATAACCGCGTCCGCCACCCAATCGTCACTGATCTGCCCGGTTGCGCACAATAGTGCAACCGCTATAGGAAGGTCGAATCCCGAACCCGTCTTCTTCAGTAGCCCGGGCGCAAGATTTATTATGATCTTAGCACTGGGTATGGTGAAACCACAGGCGCGCAAAGCGCTTCGGACACGTTCCCGTGCTTCTTGTATCGCCTGATCGGGCATGCCGACGATATATATGCCCGGGAGTCCGGGTCCGATATCGACTTCCACGGTAACAGGTAGTGCTTCGACCCCGACTAATGTACACGTCGAAACAGCATAACGAAATGCCATATCAGTCCCCGCTGGAAAACGCACCGCGATGATGACGCAACAGGGCCCGATTCTCCCCAACAACAAGGATCGCTATAACGTCGAAACGGACGAAACAATTCACAAACGCATTATTCTCAAGAAAGCTGGCGGCGATACGTTCGTAGCGGTCACGTTTCGTCGGGGTGACCGCATCTTCGGGCATTCCCTTTTCAATCCCTTTGCGGGTCTTCACCTCGATGAAAACGATATCCTCATCTTCGCGGGCTATGATATCCGCTTCCCCATACGAACACTTCCAGTTGCGCTCTAGGATCTCGAACTCTTGACGCTCAAGGTACCGCGCCGCGGCCTCTTCTCCGCGTGCTCCTAGTTCGCGTTTCGAATTCCGTTTCGGACCGGTCTCATGTTGTGACCCCTCCGATGCCGGATCCTTCTCCATAGCCGAGTCTACCGCCGTCTCCACCGCCGACTCTGTCGCAGGTTCTATCCCCGATGCATCATCAGGGCTTGTCGGTGTTTCATCAGGTGCGGTTTTGCTAGATGCTCTTCGCTCCTTAACCTTCTTTATCGGACGTTCTTTCACGGACGTTTCGTTTGCGATGACGCTTGCCATTGGACTTCCCATCTCTCGGTTGCAGATTCGAGAAGATAGTGAACCCAAGTTCTTTCCCATATACGCAAACCGTCTAAGCTCGATCTGAAAACCGTCAAGGAATAAGCGGTCCATCGGAAACAAACGAACATCCCTCATCCTTGAAATGTACTATTATTTGTACGTTTTGCATGTTAGACTTTTATAAATTATATTTTGGGGGTTGCTATGGAAAAAATAATTCCCGTAAGTGAACTACGAGCAAAGCTCTCTGAAGTAACCAAATGGGTCGAAAGTAGAAAAGAACCTGTGGTTCTGACGAAAAACGGTCGTGGCCGTTACGTCCTGCTCGATATCGACACGTACAACAAGCTGGTCCAGAAGGGGAAGAAAGCGAAAGAAACCCAAGAGTCCCCCATCGCCGCTCAAGAAGAATCAGCTTTGACGGGTCCAGCTGCAGGATTCTCCTCGAGACTCGCGGCGGCCACCACGCCGAACTCGGAATCCTCAGTTCCCGTGACTATGGAACATGCGGTCCAACCTGCCCACAGTGGGACCACGACAAGCGATCCCGGAGGCCTTTCACAAAGTTTGCGCGATGAGGAAGACCGGATATTGAGGGAACTCGGATTCATGTAAGCATTCCGCGCGAGATTGAATCCGTGCGATCCTACATGTCCAAAAAGGTCAGCTGCTCACTTAAAAAACCCCGGCAGAAAGATGCACGGTGGAAATCCGTGAGACCGAGCGTCTTTATCGCGTCGATATGTTCAGCGCTTGCATATCCCTTCGCAGACGCGAATCCATACCCCGGATAGTCCTTATCCGCACGGACCATGATCGCATCACGCGTCACCTTCGCCACGATGGACGCTGCGGCGATCGCTGCGATCTTCCCATCACCCTTGACGATGCTGATCTCACGCTTGTGCAAGTGCATGGGATTACCATCGATAAGCACGGAGTCGGGTTCCACGTTCGTGCTCTCGAGGGCACGAAGCATCGCGACTCGCAAAGATGCCGCCATGCCGCACGCATCGATATCTTCCGGCGCTATATGAGCGATTCCTATGGCCAATGCACATGCCTTGATCTCACGTGCCAGCTCTTCGCGACGCGTCGGTGTGAGCTGTTTCGAGTCGTTGAGACCGATAATGAGTGGCTCGAGTGGCAAAACGACGGCAGCGACCGTGAGAGGGCCTGCAACGGCACCTCTACCGACTTCATCGATACCTACCACCATGCCGGTACCGCCGAATTCGATTTGCGCGGTATAGAGCGCTCGCGTTCGTATGATTTCGTGATCATTCGCCTCGAGACGCTTCATCGCCGAACATACCGCGGCTTTCACACTACGGCGTGGATCGTTTCGATAACGCTCGATGACCTGAGGTAGTTCGTCATAGGACGCGGTACGCAATCGCACGGCGATGTCATGTGCACCACTTGTAGTGATATCCATCATCGGATCCCCCCAACCGAACGTTCCCAATAGAAACCATACGTGACGATGAGTAGTTTCGTTACCTCATCTGGCTCATTCGTGCGATAGTTCACAGAATAGCAAAATACCGCCGATACCGACGGTATTTTGAATGTTTTCGGCTCTATTGACGGCTTAGAAGCCTTTTTCGCGAAGACGGGCCTTTTTACCGATCTTATCACGAAGATAGTATAGCTTGGCACGACGGATTGCACCGTGACGGAGGACTTCGATTTTATCGATCTTGGGAGAATGCACGGGGAACGTACGCTCGACGCCGACCGAGAACGAGATCTTGCGGACAGTGAAGGTCTCACGGTTCATGGCGCCATGACGACGGATCACGTCACCCTGGAAGATCTGTACGCGCTCGCGCTCGCCTTCCTTGATGCGGTAATGTACTTTAACGTTGTCTCCTACGGCAAACTTAGGAAGATCCTCGCGAATCTGCTGTTGCTCAATTGCGCGCATAATGTCCATGGCTCTATATCCTGTTCTTATTCACAAAGAAAAATATAACACGCCTCTCTTGCTAAGAAGCACGATTGAACAGTATATACGAACCAGAGGCAGAGGTGCAAAGATTTTTTGAAATACAGCGGTAGATGGCGAACAATGGCCCTAGAACACTAGCAGTATGGCGTACGCAGCAACCCCGGTCACGATACAAAAGGCAAGCGAATTGGTCTTCACCGCCACGAACACAACGGGGGTCGCTGCAATGAACGGAAGAAGAAAAGGCCACAATCCCTCCGATAATGCCTCGACCACGAATAAATCGTTTGCGACCAATGCGGCGAACGCGGCAACAGGAATATAACCCAGCGCGATCTGCAACGCTTGCGGGAGTTCGCGATCGGCAAATGCGAGCATCGGGATGACTCGGAAAGCGAAGATACTGCCAGCGCACAGGGCGAAGATGATAAGGAAGCTAGACCACGGCATCGTCTGACTCCTTCTTGGATAAACGTAGTGCGATGCTTCCCGCGGCGACCCCGAG
>JAAXUU010000358.1 GCA_013335845.1 Actinomycetota bacterium | reverse complement strand
GGGAAAGTCCTACGGTGACGTAATGGCACCGCTGCACAAATCCATTGCGAGATGGCAGTACTTTTCGGGTGGAAATGTCGTTAGAATACAGTTTTATGTACTATTCGCGCATTAGATATATTTGCACCGTGGTATATATAGATAAAGGCTCAAATCCAGGGAGGTAGACATGCAGAAAAAGTATTTGATGACTCCAGGTCCGACACCGGTCCCATCTGAAGTGCTGCTTGCTCAAGCACGGCCGATGATCCATCACCGCACGCCGGACTTCAACAATGTGGTGGACGAGTGCGTTAGCGGTCTGAAGTATGTATTCCAGACTACCGAGAGCGACGTGATCATCTTCGCTTCTTCCGGTACGGGAGCCATGGAATCGTCGATTGCAAACTGTTTCTGTGCGGGTGACAAGGTCATCGTTTGCACGAATGGCAAATTCGGTCAACGCATGACGCAGATCTGCACTGTCTACGGCCTGGATATCATCGAGCTTTCGTATGGTTGGCAAACCTGTGTGTCTCCCCAGGATGTAGCCTTGGCACTGGAAGAGAATCCCGACGCCCGCGGTGTCATCGTGACGCAATCGGAGACGAGTTCAGGCGTCCTCAACGACTGTGAGGCCATCGGCAAGATCGTGCGCGACTACCCTGATTGCGTATTGATCGTCGACTCGATCACAGGTATAGGCGCCGTTGACTGCAAAACCGACGAGTGGGGTCTCGACGTCGTCATGACCGGCTCGCAAAAAGGGCTCATGCTTCCTCCCGGATTAGCCGCCTGTACCGTAAGCCCCAAAGCATGGAAAGCGTATGAGCGCAGTACGCTTCCCAAGTTCTATTTCGACTGGAAGAAGTATAAGAAGAATCTTGAGAACCACACGACCCCCTTCACGCCTGCCGTGTCGCTCATGATCGGTCTTGCGGAATCTTTGAAACTCATGCGCGAAGAAGGAATCGATAACATCATCGCCCGTCATTCGAGGCTGGCAAGCGCTACGCGAGCCGGTTGCGAAGCGCTCGGCCTTGAGATCTTCGCTCCGGTCGAGGGTCGCGGAAGCGCGGTGACCCCCGTCTGGGTTCCCGAAGGAATCGATGGAAAGAAACTCGTTTCGCTTCTCAAGAACAAATACGGTGTCACTATCGCCGGCGGACAGGACGAGTATACAGGTCGCATCATACGTATCGGTCACCTCGGCTACTTCGGTGACTTCGATATCATCACCGTCATCGCCGCGCTGGAGATGGCACTGTCTGAATTAGGGTACACGTTCGAGCGTGGAGTAGGTATAAAAGCTGTCGAGACCGTACTGATGGAGGGCTAGAATGAAAGTATTAGTTGCCGAGAAGATTTCCGTTACCGGTCTCAACCTGCTTGAGGATGCCGGGCTCGATGTCGACGTCAAGCTCGGGTTGACGCCCGAAGAGTTGGTTGCGACCATCCCGGGTTATGAGGCATTGATCGTTCGTAGCGCGACCCAAGCCTCGCGTGAGGTCATCGAAGCGGGCACCGACCTCAAGATCATCGGTCGTGCCGGTGTAGGCGTCGACAACGTCGACGTCGAAGCGGCTACCGAACGCGGCATCATCGTCTGCAATGCCCCGACGTCCAATGTCGTTTCCGCTGCGGAACAGACAATGGCACTCATGCTCGCCGTCGCCCGCCGTACGCCTCAGGCGAACGCTTCGATGAAAGAGCATAAGTGGGAGCGTAACAAGTTCGTGGGTTCCGAACTCATGGATAAGACGCTTGCCGTTTTCGGTCTTGGACGTATCGGTGGTTTAGTGGCCGAGCGTGCAGCCGCATTCGGTATGAAACTGATCGGCTATGACCCTTATTGCTCACCTGAGCGCGCGGCCCATCTCGGCGTCACGCTCTATGACGATGTCATGAAAATCTGTACGCTTGCTGACTTCATCACGGTGCACTTGCCGAAAACGAAGGAAACCATCGGAATGTTCGGACCCGAGCAATACGCCGCCATGAAGGATGGCGTGTATCTTATCAACGCCGCCCGTGGTGGTATCTTCAACATCGAATCCCTTGCGGATTTCCTTGCTGCGGGTAAGATCGGCGGCGCCGCAATCGACGTCTTCGAGAAGGAGCCCTGTACCGAGAGCCCCCTCCATGAATTCGAGAACGTCATCTTGACGCCACACCTCGGCGCCTCGACCAAAGAAGCCCAAGATCGCGCCGGCGTCCAAATCGCCGAGTTCGTATCGATGGGTCTCGA
>JAAXUU010000357.1 GCA_013335845.1 Actinomycetota bacterium | reverse complement strand
GCTTTCCGGCTTAGGGCTCCAACAATCCGTATTTCTTCTTGATGCGATCGAGCTTCTCCATCATTGGTTTCGACAAGACGAATAGAAAGAAGGCGGTCGAAATAGCATGAACGAGATTGAAAGGTAGGCCGGTTGCATAGATGGTAAGCAGGGCCTTCCATGAAACGCTCTGCGAATACATGAGTAGCGAGGCGGTGTCTAAAAGGAGTCCGTAAATAAAGAATGTCGTAAGGGCCCCGAAGATGATGAGCGGCACCTTCCTTTTAGGAAGCATGCCTTTCTTGAATAGAACACCGGCAAGGAACCCGATGATACCGAAGGCGAACATCTGCCACGGAGTCCATGGCCCCTGACCGAAGAAGAAGTTGGATACGAAACCGGTCATAGCACCCACCACGAACCCAGCTTCCCCACCAAGACATATTCCCGCGATGATCACTATTGCAACCACCGGTTTCACTTGCGGTAACATGAAGAAAGCCGCGCGCCCTGCGATAGCGATAGCAACCAGGACGGCGATGATCACCAACTCACGCGCCTGCGGTTTGCGCTCCTCGAAGACCAATGCGAAGGGAATCATCGCAAGCAGGATTATCACAAGACTGGTCGCGTAATAATTGCGATCATCGAAAACTACTATTCCCACGTACATGGCAAGGGGTATACAGACGAGGATCATGAGTGCCGCAACGATCGTTCGTTTCGATACTTTGTCGTCTTTATTTATGCTTCTTGTTTGCATAACTCCACTATGTCTCCTAGGGTAATGGCATCTTTGAAGATGTGCCGTGCCATACGGTTTGCAGCCGTTGTATAGAAACTATTCCCCGAGAAGAACGCACGTGGCTCTTCCTCGGTCACGATAGTACCGTCGAACAGGAGCGAACAACGGTCGGCGTATTCCGCGCAGAATTCGATGTCATGCGAAATCATGACGATCGTCGCACCTGCTTGTTTCATATTCACCAAAGTGTTCGCGAATTTCTTCTTGAAGAACCCATCCATCCCCTTGGTGGGTTCATCGAGCAATAGAAGTTGCGGCTCCTTGAGCAGCACTTTCGCCAACGCCGCGCGTTGCTGCTCTCCCCCACTCAGATCGTAGGGATGGTTACCGAGAAGCTCGGTTATCTCCGCTCGTTCCGCAATCGCGTCTATACGGGCGTCCACTTCTTCCTTGTTCAATCCCTCACCGTCGAGCATCAGTTCGAGATCCTCACGAACGGTTCTCTTCACAAAAAGGCATTGTGGGTTTTGCGGCAGAAGCGCTATATCTTTGCGGTAGAGACCGCTGCCCTTCTTGACTTTCTGTTCCTCCCCGAACAACGTGATTTTGCCTCGATAGGGACGCAATACACCGGACAACGTCATCAAAGCCGTGGTCTTCCCCGCTCCGTTCCCGCCGACGATACACGATAATTCGCCCTGTTTCACCGAGAACGAGAGGTCTTTAAGTACATCCGCGGAGTCTTTTTCGTAACGGAACCATACGTCTTTCGCCTCGATGATACTCGGACGCTTCGCGTGTGCTTCCTCTAGGGACTGCGCATCTGCATGGAGTAACTCATGCTTGGCGAGCGCCGCTTGGTCGAAGGTTTTCTCGATCCATTGCTTCCCCTCACGGACGGTGATAGGGCACGGCTGCTTCCTCGCTTGTTCCATATCGTCGTAGCAGGATAAATACGCCTGCGTAGGGGTTGGCATCGCGTAGAGCATTGAGCTGCCAAGCTCTTTTAGACGGTAACCCACTTCCGAGGGAGCCTCATCGACACAGACCGCACCATGGTCGAGTACGATGACTCGATCAGCCATGGGTAGAACTTCCTCGAGACGATGCTCGGATACGATGATGGTCGTGCCGATTTCCCGATTGATCTTCTTTATCGTCGCGAGGAAATCGCTCGCTGCGATCGGATCGAGCTGGGAGGTCGGCTCATCGAGGACGAGAGCCGACGGGTGCATCGCCATGATGGAGGCCAGGTTCAGAAGTTGCTTCTGCCCACCCGAAAGTTCGGAAACAGGAGAATTGAACCAATTCTCGACTCCGAAGAAACTCGCCATTTCGGCTACGCGCAAGCGGATGGTCGGGCTATCGTACCCGAGACTTTCCAGGCCGAATGAGAGTTCATGCCATACTTTATCGGTCACGATCTGATTATCGGGATTCTGCAATACATAACCGATATTCGAAGCCTGGGTCCTCTCGTCGACCTCTTCAAGCAGCACCTCATTG
>JAAXUU010000102.1 GCA_013335845.1 Actinomycetota bacterium | reverse complement strand
CCGGGGAGCGGAGGGGCCGGACCTTCGTGATCCTCTTCGACGACATGAACATCACCCCGTTCCGGGCCAACCAGGCGAAGGCCGCGGTGGCGAGCTTCCTCGAGAAGGGCACCCGCGAGGGCGACCGGGTCACCCTGATCTCGTCCGCGGGCGGGACGTGGTGGACCGCGCGCATGGAGGCGGGTCGTCAGAAGCTGCTCGACATGGTGAAGCGCTTCGACGGCCGCTACATCCCGGACACGTCGGCGGAGCGGATGTCGGACTGGGAGGCGCTGCGCATCCACGTGTACCGCGACCCCACCGTCGTCGAGCGCGTCCTGCGGCGCTACGAGACCTACGGCGTCGGCGCGATCATGAACCGGCAGCAGGACAGCACCATGCGCGCGGGCACCGTCGAGGACCCCTACGTCACCGGGCGCGCCTCCGAGGTCTACTACCAGGCGGTCACCCGCCTCCGCACGACGCTCGACGCCCTCGAGCGCGCCCTCAACGGCCTCGCCGCCGCCACCCACGTCACGGAACTGGCGATGTCCACCATATCCGCAACATGCTTCCCTCGGGTCTCCGGAAGATCGCGCGAGAAGTAGCTGCGCACCCGATCACGAAGAGATGTCGCCTTTCCGACATACAGCACACTTCCGGTTGTATCGACGAACCGGTAGATGCCGGGTGCATCTGGAAGAGCGAGGTCTTTGAGTTGGTCCCTTGTCATATTCGTGGTCGGCGAAGTGGACAGTGACCCCCGTCACTTTAACCCCTGCATTGAAGGCATCTGCGATGCCATGTGCACCTGGGAAACTCGGCAGCAAGGCCGGATGGATGTTGATGACGCGATTCTCGAATGCGAGCAGGATCGGCTCGGTCACCATGCGCATATAACCGGCCATGACCACGTAGTCGCAACCTGCGCGACGTAGCTCCGAAGCGATTATCTCGTCAGCTTGACGGGAATCCTTGTATACTTCGCGCGAAAGCGCCATCGTCGGGATACCTGCGGCCACGGCGCGTTTCAACCCGTACGCATCTTCCTTGCTCGAGATGACGATCTCGATGCTAGCGTCCAGCTCCCGCGCGACGATAGCGTCGATTAGAGCTTGCAGATTGGTACCGCCACCGGAGATGAGAACGCCCAGCTTGATACCCATGCTATGCCCCTACTTGATCACGGTAGACGACTTTGCCTTTCGCGTCTCGTCCTTCATCCGACGCTATGATGGTACCTATCTCGAAAACGCGTTCACCGTGTAACTCGAGTGTTTCCTTTATGGCCGCCGCATCACTCGGGTCGCAGATAACAGCCATGCCGATACCCATGTTGAATGTCCTGAGAGCTTGTTCCTGCGACAGTCCGGCCGCATCCACCACATAGGTGATGACCGGCGGAATGGCCCATGTCCCAGCAACAACCGCGGCATCCAAACCGCGCGGAAGCGCTCGGTCGAGGTTCTCGGTGATACCTCCACCGGTGATATGGGCGAGCGCGTGAACGGGAGCACCTGATGCGAGCAGACCGAGAATCGAGCGCACGTAAATGCGCGTCGGCGCGAGGAGGGCATCAACCAGCGAGAGACCGCCCAAGTCCTCGCGTGATGCGAGGAGGGTGTCATCGTCGGCGCCGTCGGTCAACGCACGCCGGACGAGGCTGAATCCATTGCTGTGTACACCGGAGCTCGCAAGCCCTAGGATCGCATCGCCTTCACATACGTTTTCTAGGTTGAGCATTTTCGGCTTGTCGACAACGCCCACACAAAAACCGCTCAGGTCGTAATCGTCTTCCGCCATGACTCCCGGATGCTCCGCCATCTCTCCGCCGATAAGCGCACATCCGGCTTGACGGCAACCCTCGGCGATTCCGCCGACGATGCGGGCGACGTGCCCCGAATCGAGCTTGCCGATTGCAACATAGTCGAGGAAGAACAGCGGCTCGGCTCCACATGCCAGGATATCGTTCGCACACATGGCCACCAAGTCGATACCCACCGTGTCATGCCTGTCGAAGCGCTGGGCAAGCGCGAGTTTGGTGCCCACGCCGTCGGTGCCCGAGACAAGCAAGGGCTCCTGCATGTTCTTCAATGCGGCAGCCGAGAACAAGCCCCCGAAACCGCCAATATCACCAACGACTTCGTCACGATAGGTCGATTTCACAGCATCGCGGATCGCATCTACAGCACGCGCGCCTTCCTGTGTGTCGACGCCGGCTTCCTTATATGTGATTTCAGACATGTAGTTTCTCCTTGACGAACGTGAGATGTGTTTATTCGCAGGGTTTCGGGCCCTGTCCCTCCAAAAAGCTGTTCTTGCAAAGAGCCTCGGGGATTCCCACAGGGTATTTACCGTCGAAGCATGCAGAGCAGAACCCGGGATGTGCAGCCTTGACGCTGTTGACAAGACCTTCGAGTGAGATATATGCAAGAGAGTCGGCACCTAGGTGCTCGCGGATCTCCTCGGTGGATTTGTTCGCTGCTATGAGTTGGTCCTGCGTATCGGTATCGATACCGTAGAAGCAGGGAAAGCGGACCTCAGGTGAAACTACGCGCATATGAACCTCGGTAGCACCCGCGTCGCGTAGCATCTGGACGATCTGCTTCGATGTGGTTCCACGCACGATGGAGTCATCGACGACGATCAGGCGCTTGCCCGCGATGATCTCCTTTAGCGGATTGAGCTTGAGACGGACCCCGAGTTTCCTTAAGGCCTGCGTCGGCTGGATGAACGTCCGCCCGACATAACGGTTTTTCACAAGTCCGGTATCGAAAGGAATGCCACTCTCCTGCGCATAACCGACTGCGCTCGGCACGCCCGAGTCGGGCACACCGATCACCAAATCGGCATCTACCGGTGCTTCTCGCGCAAGCTGACGACCCATTTCAAGCCGAGCTGCGTATACGCTGTATCCGTCGAATATCGAATCGGGACGCGCGAAATAGACATGTTCGAATATGCAAAGTGAGCGCCTCTGCGCCGGTACCGCTTGTTCGGCGACAAGACCGTCCTTGTTCACACGGATGATCTCACCGGGCTCTACGTCGCGCACGAATTCCGCCCCGACGATATCGAACGCGCATGTCTCACTCGCAATAACCCAACCACGGTCATCGGGGAGCTTGCCGATCGAGAGAGGACGGATGCCATTCGGGTCGCGAAAAGCGTACAGCGCCTCGGCGGTGATGACCACCATCGCATAAGCGCCTTCCAGGAGCTCCATCGTAAGGCGGATACCTTCGCGCATATGATTGGTCTCCTGGGTGAAATACCCGATGAGCTTAGCTGCAACCTCGCTGTCCGATGTGCTCCGAAACGAGATGTTGCGCGTGATGAGTTCAGCACGGAGCTTATTCGAGTTCACCAAGGTCCCGTTATGCGCCAAAGCGATAATCGTTTCTCCGATAGCACTCAGATGTGGTTGGGCGTATTCCCATGAGGAGCTGCCGCCACTCGTCGAGTAGCGGGTGTGGCCTATTGCGACATGGCCGGTAAGGGCATTGAGGTCGGAATCCTTGAATATCTGAGGAACAAGCCCCAGGTCCTTGAAGACGGTGACCGAGGTATTATCGCCCACAGCGATGCCTGCAGATTCCTGCCCGCGGTGTTGAAGCGCATGCAACCCGAAGTAGGTCATGCGCGAGACATCTTCTCCCGGAGCGTAGATCCCGAATACTCCGCACGCTTCTTCCATCTTGTCGATACTCTCGAGCAACTCGTTGTCTTGTTCCATGTCCCTGCCTTATAGTGTCGAAACTTTCAAACAGCACATAGTGCGAACTCGCATCATGCCTGTGAATCATTTTTGATAATAGTACCGTCTTTATCTACTTCCACGGCGTGCACAAGCGTTCGCGCGCCGTCGAATTGGTAGCTACATGTCGCAAACGTATACAGATGGCCCACATCTTCGACAGCGAGATCCAAGGAATACGGGCAACGGTCGAGTGCCGTCTGCACAAAGGAGTGGAATTCATCGGCATCAGCGAACTGGGTCTGTCGAAGTGCTTCATTTCCCGATGCAACGTAAGCGGCGATTATTTTAAGGCGCTTCGTCTCTCCGCTCGGCGATGCAATCAAAATATAGGGATGATCCGTGAAATAGGATTCCTCGGTGTACGAGACCAAGTCGTGGAACATACCACCGTTTCGCATATTATGCCCATAGATGATGCTGTGCAAATCCGAGAAATCCGATGAACTCTGATAATCGAGGAAAATACAGCCGTAACGATTACCGGTACCGTCGAATGTCTGCTCGAGATAGTAATCATTGTCGGTGGTCTGGACAACGGGATAGTCGACGTTGGTGTTCGGTATCCGGATCCAGGCGACGATATCGGGGTTGATCTCGAGAAGCGCCTGCCAATCGACTTGGATCGTGTAATCATCTTCCGCTTCGACTGTAACCTCGGCGGTTGTATCGGCGATCTCTCCGGACATGGCATATTTTGCGAGGGAATCGTATTGACGCTCACCCTGATAATACTGCAGTCCGACGTACGCGAGCCCGCCTGCGGCTGACAAGAACAATACTACGCCGATGACAAGCAATACATTCGAGAGCGCGATACCCCGCGTCGGGGACATAGTGTGATTACCTGACCTACCCGTGGCGGTCACCTGCGAAGGTTTTTGTTTGTCTTTACCGCGCGCGCTCATGGCGGTACCTTTCTTGTAGAACTCAGAAATAGAACTCCGAAACGTTCACATAGTATAAAACACCTACATCACAAGCGTGGCATCCTGCCGAGAAAACACAACACCCCCGCAGATGCGAACCGCGAGGGTGCTCATAATTTCACTCGATGAAAAAGTTACTTTTTCATCTCTTTGATAAAGCCTTTAGCGATAAAGACCAGAATCAGAATTACAATGAGTGCCAATACAACGAATAGTATCCACGTTGGAATTAGAAGTCCAAAAATGTCTATCATCCTGTCCTCCATTTGAACTGCGCCTCGCCCCTGCAGCGAAACTATTTACACAGGTACCAAGCAAAATCATACTTCTACTATAGTACCCGCTAAATGCGCCCCTGTCAGGTTCTTTTTTTCACAGAACGCGAATTCGGTCGTCTGATGAACGCTTAGTGACCGACTATCGACCTGCCCGCGACCGAAGAACCACTCAAGTCGGTAATATCCGAATTACTTTGCCTGTTCCAAACGGGAATATTACAGTATCGGTCGTTTCGACGTTTCCAATAGCGACCGAGATATACTACCCATGACCGCAAACCCAACGTAGAAAATTCCGATGAAAGGAGTTGTCGTGGACGAGCAAGCTACTCCCCCGACGCCAGTACCGGACCAGGCTTCTTACCCGCCTGTCCAGAATTATATTCCACAGGCGCAAGCAGCTGCGCCGGCGTACCCGTCACAAATTCCCATGCAAACACCCTTTGCAAATGAAGAATTGACGACCGCTGAAAAAGCTTACGTTATTATCCTCACGATTTTCGGTAATATCCTGATTCCGATAACATGTTGGTTCTGCTGGAGGAATATCGCGCCTATCAAGGCAAGAAAAGCCCTCATCCTCGGGATCATCGTCGCGGTGATCATGGCCATTCTCTCCTGTGCCATGGCAGTCGCCTGTTGGGCCATGTTCGCTGCGAGTTTTGGTGGTATGATGAACTACTAGCTTTTTCAACCTCGAAGAATGCGTCGGAAGTCAAGTCGACGGCCGAAATCAACCGTGCATTTCGAAACACGTGTTATTGAGCGAGAAAAAAAAGTTTTTACTTGACCTATCTTCTCTTAATGTTAGAATTTGTTTTCGCGCCTGGTCGGGTAGCTCAGTTGGTAGAGCAGTGGACTGAAAATCCACGTGCCGGCGGTTCAAGTCCGTCTCCGACCACCATAGCGATTTTTGTAGATGCCTCTTACCGGGG
>JAAXUU010000101.1 GCA_013335845.1 Actinomycetota bacterium | reverse complement strand
TCTCTATCGCCCGCCGATATCCATCCGCCCCATAGTTGAGCGACTTGGAAACGCGGGAAATGGTGGTCGCACTCGCACCCGTGACCTGCTGGATGGCCGTATAATGCTCCCCCTTCGAGAGCATGATGGCAACCTGCAGGCGCTGTGCCATATCCTGGATCTCCCTCACAGTGCACATATCCTGCAAGAGAGCATATGCTTCGTCAGGAGTCTCGAGCTCGCAAAAAGCATCCAAGAGGGCATCCACATCTTTCGTCCTAATGCGATCTATCGGCATGGCTTCCTCTAATCCTCGAAAATATGAAGCGTCTCTGTGACTTATCAGTCTAACACCTCGCCCGTCATTAATGACTTCTAGGCTGACAGAGATTCTGTGAAATCTCGCTAACGTCTTGTTCCGAATGCATCGGCAGGGCACGTGAGACAAAAACCTCGTGCATTCCTACACGATGAGTATATGCGGCGCCGATCCCGGATCGAGCCATGCGAGCACTTCGACCATGGAGCTCTTTGGGATGCTGACGCAGCCCGCTGTAGGAGAGCCCGTGCTGCAATGTAGGAAGATCGCGGATCCCGCTCCGGGAATCGGAGCGAGGGTTTCGTCGGCAGGTACCACCAAATAGGATGGGTGGTTATACCCGATGACGACGCCGTAGGCATAGGCCGTCGGGCTATCGACGAGATGTTCGGCGCTCGACCAATCCTCGTTGTAATCGCCTTCCCGCCACGTGTTGTAGTAGTAGGAGTCAGGGTCATCGACCCAATAGGAGTTCGAAGTAGCCTGGTGATAGACCATCGAGGTAGAAGGAGCAGCTTGCACGCCGAACGCGAAGTCGAGCGAGAAGAGTCCGGCGGGTGTCGCCGATACATATTCGGAAGCCGCACCTACGCCATCGCATCCGACGAAACCATGTGCCGTTGAAACGGCAGCCGTCTGCTCGAACACGCCTGACGCGTTCCGTGTGTAGCAATAGACGGTCGCAGTCGTGCCGGACGAATCGACGAGGATGAGCTGGTCGAAGCTCTCGTCTTCGAGCTCAATGCCTGCTTTCGCGGCGCGATAATTGAGCAGGTACATCGTATCGGGAACAACGAAGAGATCATCGCTGTATGCCCATGAACCCCCGTCATCCACGGTATCCCACAGAGCGACGATCCTGTCGACGACTGCGCTCGAAAGGACACCTTCCCCACCGAAGAATCTCAGGCTGACGTCCTGTTGGGACACCACGTTCGTCAACAGCTCGAAAACCCCTTCCGCGTTGGCTGTGTCATCGACGAGTAGAAGAGGAGCGCACATCCTACCCTGCAGAACGCTCCCCGAAAGCGCATCGGGGAAGGTCGTCCGGGTTGCGAAAGCGGTACCCTCCCACGAGAAATCCACCGAGGGTTGGAACGTCGCTTCCGGTTTCCCTCCGGTGAGCCAGGAGGCGATTTCGACGCTTGTGTCATATGCGGTGGCCCCTCCGAGACGGACGACCTCTTTTCCCGAGAACAAGGCTTCCGTCGTTGCCGATACGGCACCGGTTCCACCTACGATGAGAATGGAATCGAAGGTTTGCGCAGCGGCTAGTGATTGTGCGTCCAACGAACCATCGGACCCCGCGAGAAATATCGGGGCGTTCACTGCGTTCGCATACGGTGAGATCGATAGCGCGTCGGCGAAGTCTCCGCCCGTCGTGATTATCGCGCAACCCGTTCGCACCCACAGGGCGCTATCCTCTTCGTAGACAGCATACGCCGTCGCATATCTGTCATTGCCTGCGATGCGATTGACTTGGATGCCGAAAGCCTCCATCTGAGTGGCGGCGACATCACTTACCGCCCCGGTACCCCCCACGATATCGACTCCGTCAACACCAAGCGTAAGAAGTGTGATCAACGTATCTTTCGCAAGCAAGTCACTTGGAGTGAGGACAAGGGGGCAATCCTTCAAGCCTGCGTAGGAAGCCGCCGCAAGTGCATCGGGGAAGTTATCACCGCGCACCACGACAGCGTGCGTCGATCCCGCACCATAAGCGGCAAGGGTGAGATCCTGCATCGTGGAATAGCGATCCGCACCCCATATACGGGAATAGGTGACGGAATGAGAACTCGGCAGCTCCAATGCTAGAGCTGCCGAGGTGAATACCGGTGTAACGGTTATCGCGGTCACAAGGACCAGGAATTTCAATAGTATATGTTTCTTGTACACAAGGAACCCTTCACACTATCTTCCGCCCTTGGCCGTAAGGCCTACAGGGAAGAGGGCTTATAGATAGCTCAACCAGTCCTCATACTCAGGAACCTTACCTCCGACGATAGCGAAGAAGCGCTCTTGAAGCTCCTTGGTTATGCCGCCCGGCTTGCCCACAACGCGACGATCGACCGAACCGATGGGAGTGAGCTCCGCAGCGGAACCAGTCATGAATACCTCGTCTGCCAGATACAGGTCGGTGCGGACGAGAGACTCTTCAATCACGGGGATGTCGAGATCGACCGCGATCTGCATGACAGAATCACGTGTGATGCCTTCGAGAAGACCGTCGGATAGAGGAGGTGTCGACAAGATACCATCGCGGACGATGAAGATGTTCTCGCCCGATCCCTCGCACACCTTACCGTCTTCGTTCAAGAGGATCGCCTCGGTGAATCCGTTCTGCTTCGCTTCCATGTGAGCAAGTGCCGAGTTCACGTAGCTACCTGCAACCTTGGCCGCAGGAGGCAGGGCGTTGGCCGAGCGCTGGCGCCAGGAAGAGATGCAGACATCGACACCGTTCGCCAATGCGTCGGGGCCGAGATAGGCGGGCCAATACCAACATGCTATGGCGACGTCGACGGGCGCGTCGGTCGGATCGACTCCCATGAATCCGTAACCGCGATATGCGATCGGACGGATGTAGCATGAGGAAAGTTCGTTGGCACGGATGAGCCCGAGCGTCGCTTCGCACAATTCCTCGACTGTGAAAGGGATATCCATCATGAGGATCTTGCCGGACTCGAGAAAACGGGCCATATGATCTTCGAGACGGAATACAGCACTCTTCCCGCCCTCGGTTTCGTAACAACGGATACCCTCGAAAACCGCGGAACCATAGTGGAGCGAGTGCGTAAGGACATGAGTCGTCGCTTTTTCCCACTCGATGAGTTCACCGTTCTTCCAAATAAACTTCACTGGTGTGACTGCTGCCATTGCTCTTCCCTTCCCAAAACAAATTTCAATTGTCCTCGTATTGTACGCTAATACAAGGAAAGCTGGGGCGCGGAAAACAGACTCTTTCTAAACGGAATCGTCTGCGACGATGTGCGGCGGGTTATTTGTGACACGTGCGATCATAGCGAAGTTCCCGGCCGTCACGTATGTGACATCACGCCCTCGACCCGACCTATTGCGAGACGATTTTCGCACCGAAAGGAAGGAGTGCAAGTTTCGCGATCTTGAAATATTGCATACCCCAAGGTATCCCGATGATCGTGATGCAGAATATGGCACCGAGAATGACACATTCGATAGCCAGAGGTATACCCGAGATAAGCAGCCAGATGATGTTGAGTAGTAACGACCCGGCTCCTCCCCCGAAAGCGACGTCTTTACCGAATGGTGCCAAGGTCAAGGAGGCGAACTTGAAGCACTGCATCCCCCACGGAATCCCCACTATGGTTATACACCAAATCAATCCCGTGACAGCCCATGTCAGCGCTACGATCCAACCACCTAATACGATCCATAGAATATTGCCGAGCGTTTTCATCACATACTCCTAAGTCGGGCTTATATCCGCACCGAGGATAGCGGCAAAGACGTGCGCGTCGAGTATCCGATACCTTTTCGTTTCCACATAGCAGCTTAGCCGTCATGATGGCTGTATGATGGTTGCGGAGCGCGTGCTATGTATACTCGGACCCTTTGGCGCAGTCCATCAGAGTAATTGCTGGCAGACCCAGGCACCGTACTTGCCGGTCCACATCTCCTCGAGGTTCTCATAGACTTCGTTCCAGTCGATGTGTTCGCAGAAAACAGCTTCAAGGTAGTTCAGGGGTGCAGGTGCCCCGACGATGTTTTCCGATTCGCGACGTAATTCGCCCGCGAATGCATAACTGCACGTCGGGCAGGCGTTTACCAATACGTCCGCTTTCACTGCGACGGCCTCCACCAAAGGGGTTTGAACGCGACAGACACTCAAAGGATGGTCGAAATGCGCCACCATACCTCCGGAACCACAGCAGAGTGTGTCGGTGCCATGATGCGGAAGTTCGCGCGTCTCACAATCATCGAACAATTCCCTGATCGATGCACCGAAATGCTGTGCGCGATCGTGGCAGGAATCGAACAAGGCGATCTTCTCGCCCACTTCGAAATACGTGGGGTCGATACGGACCCCTGCTTCTGCGAGAAGACGGGGAAGAGGGATGAATTCCACATCACCGAAATAGCGCTCATAATACTCGAGTTCCTCCATACAGCTGGGGCAGGCGCAAACGACTTTCTTGATACCCGCAGCTGCTGCTTCCTCGGCGATCCTCTTTTTAAGTGAACGCGCGCGCTCGATGAGACCGGCGCTCAGCAGTGGACTTCCACAGCATTCTTCCGATAACACAACGGTGTTTCCCTGGTCGACAAGCCATTGGTACACCTTACGGGTGAGAGCGGGCGCATAGCTGAGGAGTGTACAACCCGGGAAGAACAGGGTGTCGGCTTGGTTCGGTTCGACATCTTCGACATGGGGTAGGTCGGAATAGGATATACCGTAGACCGCGCGGTACACCGAGAAGATATGCCACTCCTTATCGACCTGTGTCGACTCGAAGCCTTGCAAGTTCGTCACGCCGCACTCGAGCAGTATCTCGCGCATCGCGATCATCATATTACGACCGTAGATGTCGTTCGGACAGCTAGCCGTACAGTATGAACACATACAGCAACGTTGCGAGAGATACAGGATCTCAGGATGCTCATCCACATACGAACGCACGCCTTCGATGAATTTCTCGTGACTCTTGGGATTGTGGTCGAGCGCGGACAGATAGTCAGATAGTTCGCGACCGATCGTTCCGATGGATACCCCCACCTCGTCGAGAACTTTGCAGCGAGGTGTGCAGATCCCGCAATCGTCGCAGCTCGCGGATGCCTCTACAAGATACTCATATGCCGTTTCAAGAGCCATAATCATTTCCTCGCGTCCTTAGTACCCCGGTACCGTGACCGGAGCGAGTTATCCCTTATACCTAACAGGTTGATACCTCATAGGTTGCGGTTTACACTCGGAGATAAGCTCGCAGCCGTCGCATTCGGATGCGACTATCTCGTGGATCATGTCCCAGGGGATGTCTTCGAAACCGAGCTTCCGGTAAAACGCCAGAGAGGACCCACGGGACACCAAACGGATCTCGCCGCAGGTATCGACCGCATAACGCATGAGCGCTTCCCCGACACCGTGACCGCGCCAAGATGGGTAGGTGACCACCGGATTCACATAGTGGACATCGTCCGCTTCGAGGATGCGGATGAAACCGACTACCTCGCCGGCTCCATTGACGGCTACGGTCGCCCGCTCATAATCTTCAAATGTCCCCATACCCTCTGCATACGCCATTGCGACGATTGAGGGAATATCCTCTTTCGTTGCTGCGCGCAGGGTGAAAAGTTCGTTTGACACAGCGTTCCTTCCGTTATCCCTGCAGAGAATACTACCATAAACAGCGCGATCGATTCCGACTGTTTTCTCAAGCACCAAGGCCCGATATATGACACAAGTGGTCAGATACCGGGCCTTGTACATTCGATCCCGCTTCATGATCCGTCTCTGCGACACGCGTTCGCGCCGAGGATCGACCTTATGTATGCTCCGAAGCAACACGCTCACTCGGCAACTCAGGGAAAGGCGGAGGTAGTAACGCACCGCAGGACGAGCATACCCGCTC
>JAAXUU010000356.1 GCA_013335845.1 Actinomycetota bacterium | reverse complement strand
TATCGAGCGCGATGAGATTATGAATAAGATTGATGGAGGCAGAAAGCCTGCCAAGTCTGGAAGTGCTACGAATGTACTCCGATTTATTGTAATAATCCTTGCAATCAATGTTTTGGTGAACTTTATATTACGGGCTAGTGGTGCCGACACTTCATCGTTCTTTTTCCTTATTTAATCGGCAGCAAAACACAATCTAAGAAAGCCAGGAGAACCACGAATCGTCGATCACACCGATGCCTCGGGATTAGTGCCGCGGGTTCACCGGCGTATTCAGAAAATCATCTAATAGGCGCGGAGTCGTAGCGCCTAACGTGCCCTCGGATGAATCAAGCTCGATGAACGCCAGGGCTGCCGAAATGAGGAATCGTTTTGGTCTTACCGCGCGCGAGACCGAGGTTCTGCTCCTGCTTGTAAAAGGACGCGACGCGAACTATATAAGCAACTATTATTGCGTTTCGCAACATACTATCAAAACGCATATCTATCATATCTATCGGAAGACACAGGTTCATGCGCGACAAGGCCTCATCGATCTGTTCGAAGACGCGTTAACCTTGGGGTGAGATAGAGAGTTGTGTGCTTGGCTGCCACTGCAACTGCCATCGAGAGCCGCGCGAACGTCGTCGTCCGTGTTTATCGTTAGTTTCCATCTCTTTTGAGAACAGCCATTACCTATCGAAGAAAACAACTAGATGAAGCGCTCAACAAGATCGATGAGTTCTTGCCGGCCTGAGACGCCCGTCTTCGCATAAAGATGTTTGAGATGAGTTTGGACGGTATTTTTAGTGATGAACAATTCGTCGCAGATATAAGGAACATTGCGTCCCTTGAGCCAGAGCTCCAGTATTTGATGCTCGCGTGCCGAGATGCCAAAGAGGCTACAAAACCTCTCTAGCCGTTCTCTGGTTTCCGGAGTCGTCACGGTGAAACCTGAGATAGATTGTTGCGAATCGATATTTTGAATGAACGTCTGCGCCGAAACGCTCTGGTTTGCATGGTTGATAAGGGCACGTTGATTTTCAGTAGGTTCATCGGCGAATATCTCGCCGCGTGCCGTGTACCATAAGGCAAGGGAGAAGGCCGAGAGCGCGGTGAGTGAGACGAGAATCGCATAGACAGCGGGATCGGCAGATGCTTGTATGATATAAGAAAGAGCTTCACCTGCTGCCATCCCCAAAGCCAAAATAAAGAGACCTTTGGTGTAGACCTGCCCCGTCGATCGATTATCTGCAACGCATATATTGCCCAGAACAATCCAGTAATAGACGCAAAAGCAGCCAAATCCGGCAAAAGCGATGGCGATGGCATAGATAACTTCGTTTTTGCCAAGTAGGGGAGCAAGGATGAAGCCGATTATACAAAGCGGGATGGCGGGTCGAAATGCCAAAGTCGGATTCTCATGATGCAAGTGGAAAACCATGAGCAAGGATAGTACCGCTTCGACCAAAAGGAAAACGCCGAGCGAGAGAAGTCCCGGAGCGCTGCTGTGTCTCCAGCTGGTGTCTATGATGACATGTGCCATCAACGTGAATTCCATGCCGAATGCCAAGGTTATAAACACGAGTGAATAATGTTTAGGGTCTTCATTATCGTTGTATGGGGAAGGTGTTCCAGGTTGATTTGTAGGGGGCTTTGGGATGAACAGGTTTTTTCCAGCTGGAGAGAATACCCATATTAGGGCGGATGTGATGGGGAGGGAGGCTGTGATTACAATCGCTACGAGTGCTGGAAGAAGGCTGATAAGAAGAGCTGATAAAGCACCGACGAACGCAGCTGTTGCGGTAAGGGCAACACGTTTTCTCAGGCTGAGAGCGGCAGAGTATTGCGCCCAAGCTATCACAAGAGGCGTCATGCCGCCTGCTATGAACAGACCTCCGGCAATGAGAACGATATTGGAAATATCGGCAATCTCGTTAAAGAAAACAAGAAGACCGCCGGCACTTTCAACAAGACCTGCAATCATAACAAGGAGAAAGCTCGGCGCAGGGTCTGTCTTTTTTCTAAGGTGATTGAACGCGAAGTAGCCTACTGGACAGGCTAGTACGAAGGCCGCCAAGATAATAATGCGCCAGTAAAAAATCGAATCGGACATCAAGGTCTGAAGAACAGGCGAAACGCCGAGGACGAGCATCCATGCGATGAGCAACGAGAAACCCAGCGCGCAGCGTATATCGCATACGTCGAGAAAATTTTCCCAAAGTATCGCGGCTCGTTTCAAAGAAGCCTCCTCCTAACCTGTTTAA
>JAAXUU010000100.1 GCA_013335845.1 Actinomycetota bacterium | reverse complement strand
TCCACGTGTGTAGGATATGGTATTCTCAGCATGGCAGAGTTCGTGATAGGTTACGCGCGTGATAAGGATGGTAAATGGAGCCTTCGCGTATAGAACAAGGGCGCGAAACGGTAGTCGGCTCATTCAAGCGACAAGTGTATTTTACGCTTGAGGACCCCGAAGAAGGGTGCTCTGTTTCAAAAGCCGTATCCATCTTCCTCTTCGTTCTAATCATCGCCAATGTCATTTTGATCCTTGGGGAAACCGGCTTGAAACCCGATGCGGAAATCAGATCCGTCTTCAGGGTTTTCGATATATTCTCCCTGGTGGTTTTCACCGTCGAATACCTCCTGCGCGTTTGGACGGCCGACCTGCTCCGCCCCGAACTCTCGCCGGTGCGAGCCCGATTCCGTTACGTATTCTCGCTGATGGGAATCGTCGACCTTTTCGCATTCCTTCCGTCATACATACCTCTTGTCTTTGCTGTCGACGCGCGCGTGATCAAGTCTATCCGTCTTATCAGACTGGTTCGAATATTCAAGTTCACGCGCTACATGGAGGGGCTCGCGAGCATCGGTCGCGTTTTCAGGGAACGTGCGAATCAAGTCATGTCTTTGCTGATGGTCCTCTTCCTCTTGTTGGTCATCTCATCGGTTTTGATGTACGAGGTCGAGAACCCCGTCCAGCCGGAGGAGTTCGACAGTGTCTTTGCCGGAGTCTATTGGGCGATCGCCACAATCACCACGACCGGTTATGGGGACCTCGTTCCCATAACCGTTGAAGGTCGTATCTTAGGGTTCATCGTCATGCTCCTATCAATCGCTATCGCGACGATTCCTGCCGGTATTCTATCTGCCGGTTTCGTCGTGGAAACGCAACGCGCCCACAAGGAACGTCAACATCCCATCAGTGCGGTTATCAATAAGAGGGGAAGCCATAGCCATCCTACCTACGACCAGATTGAAGCGCTTGATAAGGCGAGCGACGATTATCGACCGTATGATGCGGATGATGACCTCAAGTATTGTCCCCACTGCGGCCGTTCGTTGAAATAGACTGCCATGTCATTCGAGCCACGATTCTATCGATCGTTCCGTGCGGGAGACTTATATGAATTCCGCGTTCAAGATGGGGAAACCGACTTGCAGATACTCGGCAATGCTGACATCGTGGAACAAGCCGCAGAAGTCGTACGGGCCGCGCGGAGTGATCTACACGCATATATCGCACGCTTTCCTGAGTTCGAGACCTCGTTTTCTCCTCTCGAAGCTTCAGGTGATGCGCCGGAACTGGTGCGCGATATGTGCGTTGCAGGCAAAGCATGCGATGTTGGACCCATGGCGGCTGTGGCGGGAGCCATCGCCGAAAGGGTAGCGCGGGAATGCAACCGTGACGCATCGGAAATCATCGTTGAAAACGGGGGCGACATCTACATCTGCGGTCAGGTCAACCGGGTCGTTGCTTTGTGGGCGGGGCAGCAAGGGCTTTCTCGGATCGGTATCGAGATCGACGCCACGGACATGCCCATCGCCGTCGCCACTTCGAGTGGACGCGTGGGCCATTCATTTTCCTTCGGTAAAGCGGATGCCGTCTGTGTCCTTTCCCACAACGGGGCTCTTGCAGATGCCATGGCAACAGCGTGTGCCAATAGGGTTCGCGTTCCCGAAGATATCGAGAATGTCTTGGCATATGCGGATACCGTCCCCGGCATCCTGGGAATCGTTGTCACAATCGATGGTGCGCTCGGAGCGAGTGGGAAGATCCGGCTTGTTCCGACCGAGAAGATCTCCGACTAATATCGGTTCTCTTCAGTTCTTCCTGTCTTCTTCGGCTCAACCGATTCCATGTCGTCCAAAGGTTCCGAAGATGAAAGGTTATCGGCGCCTTGCCAGCGGAAACTCCCTCATCGCATCGCGCCGTATACCTAGAACAAATACCGCCAAGCCCTAAGCTCAGAATCATCGCAATCGTACCGTGCTATCTTTGATTCAGCTTTTGAAAGGCGGCGCAATGATTCAAACTCACAAACCATGCCCAGGGAATAATCTTCCTAACGACGCTTCGTTAACCGAACGTGCAGAGGCCTGTAAGGGCTGCACTGAAGATATCTGCGCTGATAAAGAAGCCTTATCGGCCGGCGGTCGAAGCAGAAACATCGCTTATTTCATCCTGTTTTTTTGTGTGGTAGCGGCTATCATATTGCTGATAAAATTAAACCTGTTCTAGTTCCGTTTTATCGCAATCAACTTTGTTGGAGGCAACCGCGCCCATGGATCAACCTGACCTGTTTTCGATTGGTCTTGAAGAAGAGTCCGTGTCGAAAGATGCGGCACGCATAGAAGAATTACGTCGTGAGATAGAACGCCACTCCCGTCTCTATTATGCAGAAGATGCACCCGAGATAAGCGATGCCGCTTTCGACTCCCTCGTACGCGAACTTCAGGAACTCGAGAAGGTCCATCCGGAACTCGTCGTCCCATCTTCGCCGACCCAGCGTGTGGGCGGTTTCGTTGGAGAACAATTCGTGCCTGTGAACCATGCGGTCAGGATGTATTCCCTCGATAACGCGATGGACCTCGAAGAACTCGATGCGTGGCTTGCGCGAACGCGATCCTCCCTTGAATTAGAACCCCACTATATGTGCGAAC
The DNA here is from genome assembly GCA_013335845.1 of Actinomycetota bacterium. Classification (GTDB taxonomy): domain Bacteria; phylum Actinomycetota; class Coriobacteriia; order Coriobacteriales; family RUG844; genus JAAXUU01. The sequence continues at coordinate 3,281 of JAAXUU010000100.1, read as the reverse complement.
TCAAGATCGACGGATCCTCCATCGCTCTCACCTATAAAGACGGAGAACTCATCCGTGCGGCTACAAGGGGTGATGGCACCACCGGAGAAGATGTCACAGCGAACATCCGTACCGTACGCGATGTCCCCCTTCGTCTACAAATCCCCCTACCGGGCGAGGTCGAGGTCCGCGGCGAGGTATATATGCCGAAGGCTTCGTTCCTGCGTCTTAATAATGAAGCTATCGAAGAGGGTCGTGCCCCTTTCGCCAATCCGCGTAACGCCGCAGCCGGTTCTCTCCGTCAGAAAGACCCGATATTCACCGCAAAGCGCGATTTGGCCACATTCATATACAGCGCAGCTGATACTGCACTTTTGTCTGTAGATACCCAAGATGCGTTTCTCGCCCGTCTTCAAGAAGCGGGATTCCATGTGAACCCCTCCATCGCCTTGTGCCGCTCGGCGCAGGAGGTGCACGATTTCTGTGAGAAGGCGATCGAGAGTCGCGACGAACTCGCATACGAAATTGACGGTGTCGTAGTCAAAGTCAACGATTTCGCGCTTCAGCGACAATTGGGATTCACCGCGAAGGCTCCTCGTTGGGCTATCGCATTCAAGTTTCCGCCGGAAGAGAAGACGAGCAAACTGCGTGCTATCGTCGTTCAGGTTGGGCGGACCGGTGTATTGACCCCTGTCGCGGAGTTCGATCCCGTTGTCATCGCCGGGAGTACGGTGGCACGAGCCACCCTTCATAACCTTGACGAGGTACGACGTAAGGATGTCCGAGTCGGGGACACCATCGTCGTGCGTAAGGCCGGCGACGTGATTCCCGAAATCGTGGGTCATATCCCCGCGCTACGACAGGTTGATTCCGCCGTTTGGACGATGCCCGAAGTCTGTCCTTCCTGTGGCTCCGTCGTGTACCGCGAAGGAGACGAGGTCGCTTTCCGCTGCGTGTCCATAGATTGCCCCGCCCAAGCCCAAGAGCGGCTCATATTCTGGGCAAGCCGCGGCGCGATGGACATCGACGGTATGGGGGAGGAAATCGTCTCCCGTTTGCTGGAGCAAGGTTTACTTACCGACGTGGCCGACTATTACTCGCTTGACGAGGAAACTCTCGCCGCGCTTTCCATGGGGCGGACGAATATTAAAGGTGAGCCTATCGTCCTTGGGAATACCGTCGCCAGAAAACTGGTCAAGGCGATCGAGGAATCCAAGTCGAGATCGCTTGCACGGGTTTTGTTCGGTCTTGGTATCCGTCATGTCGGCAAGACCATGGCAGAGCAGATCGTGGCCGTGTTCCCCTCTCTTGCGCGTCTCAAGGAGGCGACTTCCGAGGAAATCTCCGCCATCGACGGTGTGGGACCGGCAATCGCGGCTTCCGTGGGGCATTTTTTCTCGATTGAAGACAACAATGAGGTTATCGCTCGGTTGGCTGCTTGCGGAGTCACCGTCGCGCAAGAACCAACCGCTCCCTCGCGCGAGCAGACGCTTTCCGGTTTGACCTTCGTCCTGACAGGATCCTTGGTTCGCAGCGGTCTTTCCCGGGACGAAGCGGGCGCGCGACTCAAAGAGTTGGGTGCGAAGGTTTCGGGCAGTGTGAGCGCAAAAACCTCTTTCGTCGTGGCGGGAGAGGTACCGGGCTCGAAATATGATAAGGCTGTGGCTCTCGGTATACCGATACTCGATGAGGAAGCGTATCTACGTATCATCGAGACCGGGGAAGCGCCGAAAGGAGAAGAGGAATGAGCGTTGAATTCGCACCGGTGATAACACCTGGGCAAGTGGAGGAGCTGGCTGAACTTGCGAGTGAGATATGGCATGAGTATTTCCCCTGTCTGCTCACCGATGAACAAATCATATATATGGTCGATCGTTTCCAATCGGCGCATGCCATAAGCGATCAGATCGAGAAGCAAGGGTATGAGTACTTCGTCCTGTTCGATAACGAAGAAAAGTTGGGATATCTCGGTATCCAGCCCCAAGAGGGAACGCTATTCCTGAGCAAAATCTATCTTCGCGCCCCTCACCGGGGTAAAGGATACGCGAGCCAGGGATTCACATTCATCGAGCAAGTCTGCCGTGACCGCGCACTCGAAGGGATTTGGCTCACCGTCAACAGAGGGAACGAACAGGCTGTAAACGCATATAAGGCCAAAGGGTTCCGCGTTGTGCGAGAGCAGAAGGTCGATATCGGTAACGGCTTCTTCATGGATGATTATGTGATGCAGAAAGATATCCCTCTTTCGTAGTTTCTCGTCCCTCTTTCGTAGTTTCTCGCGGCGAACCTACGCCTTACGCATGAACTATCCAGTACAATGGAGTGTCTTATTGTTATGTGTGCCTTTTCGCGCACAAGGAAGGGATTTCCATGTCCGAACATTTGAGTACAAGCGACGTCCGTAAGATTGCGGAGTATTCGCGCATAGGACTTGACGATATGAGTGTCGAGCAGATGACGGTCGATCTCAATGAGATCATCGATAGTCTGGCGCCGATAACAGCCTTCGATCTGGAAGGTGTCGAGCCGACGTTCCATCCTATCGGCGACCTCTCGAATGTCATGCGCGATGACGTGCCTCAAGACGGCTTCACTCGGGAAGTCGCTCTCTCTAATACAGATTCCACGGAAAACGGTATGTTCCGAATTCCCACTATCCTAGGCGGAGGCGATGCGTGATGGTCTTGCGTGATTTCGCGAAGATGGATGTTACCCAGATATCAAGCGGTTTCCTCAACAAGGATTTCTCGGCTCGGGAGATCACCGATGCCGCCTTCGCATCGATCGACGCACGTGACGGGGAGATCCATGCATTTCTGGAACGCACCGGGCAGCTTGCCTACGAAAAGGCGGATCAGCTCGACGCCGCGCTTTCGTCGGGGAAGACGTTCGGGCCTTTAGCAGCGGTACCCATCGCTTTCAAGGACAACATGAATCAGATCGGGACGCACACGACCTGTGGGTCCAAGATGCTTGAGAACTACATTGCACCCTATGAGGCGACATGCGTCGCAAAGGCGATCGCCGCCGGGGGGATTCCTCTCGGCAAGCTCAATATGGATGAGTTCGCATTCGGTTCATCAACCGAGACGTCCTATTTCGGTCCGACGAAGAACCCTTGGGATACCTCACGCGTTCCCGGTGGTTCGAGCGGCGGTTCTGCAGCTGCGGTTGCTGCAGGTATGGCGACCGTGACACTCGGAAGCGATACAGGTGGCTCGATCCGTCAACCAGCTTCATTCTGCGGCGTCGTCGGCTTGAAACCTACCTATGGTGTGGTTTCCCGATATGGAGTCGTGGCG
>JAAXUU010000099.1:2325-5912 GCA_013335845.1 Actinomycetota bacterium | reverse complement strand
AACGTAGGTGTTCTCCTCCGTGGCGTTAAGCGCGAGGAAATCGAGCGCGGACAGGTTCTCTGCAAGCCCGGCTCTGTTACACCTCACACCGAGTTCGAGTCTCAGGTCTACATCCTCACCAAAGAAGAAGGTGGACGTCACACTCCATTCTTCGATGGCTATCGCCCTCAGTTCTACTTCCGTACCACCGACGTAACCGGTGTTGCGCACCTCCCCGAGGGTATCGAGATGGTAATGCCCGGTGACAACATAGCAATCCGTGGAGAACTCATCCACCCGATCGCTATGGAAGACGGACTCCGTTTCGCCATCCGTGAAGGTGGTCGTACGGTAGGTTCCGGTCGAGTTACCAAGATCCTCAAGTAGTTTGTTTTCAAATGTGATAATCGGAGCCCGACAAGATGGTCGGGCTCCGCATTTCTCACGACCCTGCGCGGCTGTTTTATCCACGACACGGAATTTGCACTTCAAAGGGCTTAGTTTTCCCCGCTGGCCCATGCGATAAGTTGACGTGTCATAAGGGGGCTGGTACAGTAGTGTGCCGTGTCTGTGATATGACAGACCGGTACAAGTAGGAGGATTCATGCGGACTATGGTCACATTGGCGTGCACTGATTGTAAACGCCGCAACTATACGACCACTAAGAATAAGAAGAACAATCCTGATCGTATCGAGTACAAGAAATATTGTCCTTGGTGCAAGAGTCACACTCTTCATAAAGAGACTCGCTAGTCAGGAAATCGGGCAAGCATAGGCCAGTAGCTCCAATGGTAGAGCGGCGGTCTCCAAAACCGCATGTTGGGGGTTCGAGTCCCTCCTGGCCTGCCAGCTTATTCTCGTCGCAACTGTTAGATAGTAACAGTGCGACGTTTGTTGCAAAATAGGTTCATTAATCAGAGCCTTGATAAACGAGATGGATGACGATGGCAAAAGCAAAGTCGAAGAAAAGCAAGGGTACTGTGAGCGCCCCTAAGAGTGCAACCGAAGCAACGGTTGTCACTGCTGTCGCGCCCGAGAAAAAAGCGGTTACCAAAGCGGAGCCGAGCAAAGTGGATCAAAAGTCCGTTGCGAAGAAGGCTCCTGCTAAAACTCAAAAGAAGACCGTTACCGACAAGAAGCCAAGCGTAATCAATCGCTTTTCGGCATATATTCACAATGTTCGCGCAGAACTCAAGCGTGTAACGTGGCCTACGAAGTCCGAGGTCGTGAATTCCAGTTTGGTAGTTGTCGGGGCGCTTGTTTTCTTCGGGGTTATGATCTATATAGTCGACAGCGCCATCGTTCCTGCGTTGGTTGCGTATCAGGGTTTGGCGGGGTAGTAGGTTATGGCTAAGAAATGGTACGTTCTACATACGTATTCCGGTTACGAGAACAAGGTTAAGGCTAACCTTGAGCATCGTATCGAGTCGATGAATCTCGAGGACAGCGTCTTCGATATCCAGATTCCGACCGAAGCGGTAACCGAGATCAAAGAAGGTGGACGTCGTGTGACGTCCGATAAAAAGGTATTCCCCGGGTATGTTCTCGTGCGCATGGAACTCAACGATCGTTCATGGGGTGCTGTTCGCAATACACCCGGTGTTACCGGTTTCGTCGGCGCGCAAGGAAAGCCCGCTCCGCTCTCACGTGAAGAGTATGAGAAGATCATGAAGAGCACCCGGGCGGAAGCCCCCAAGAGGATGGCAACCGACTTCGCCGTGAACCAATCCGTGAAGATCGTTTCCGGTCCTTTGGCGGATTTCGACGGCGTCATCTCGGAAGTCAATCCAGAGGGTGGCAAGGTGAAGGTCCTGGTTTCGATTTTCGGTCGCGAGACCCCGGTCGAACTTTCCTTCGATCAAGTGGCGCGCGTTTAGTTTGGAAGTTATCTGCACGCATGCCCGTGAATTCGGGAGCTTCTCATGTGTTTGCGGTGATGATAAACAGTACGATCGCACGAGACGTTTGCTCACGTCGGTGCATTGAAGTAAAACCGTACACTATAGGTGTGCTTAGAGAAGGATTATTGAAATGGCAAAAAAGGTCATTGGTTTCATCAAGCTCCAAATCCCTGCCGGTAGCGCCAATCCAGCCCCTCCGGTTGGTCCTGCGCTTGGTGCAAAAGGCGTCAACATCATGCAGTTCTGCCAGGCGTTCAACGCTGCGACAGAAGCTCAAAAAGGAACCATCACACCAGTCGAAATCACGGTATACGAGGATAAGTCCTTCGATTTCGTCTGCAAAACCCCTCCTGCAGCTGTTTTGATCAAGGATGCCCTCAGCCTTAAGAGCGGTTCCGCTACACCACAGTCCAAAAAGGTCGGAACCCTTACTCAAGATCAATTGCGTTCGATCGCAGAAGTGAAATTGCCCGACCTCAACGCAAACGATGTGGATTCTGCAATGAAGATCGTTGCGGGTACTGCTCGTTCGATGGGTGTTCTAATCGAAGCTCCTGCGGCTGAGTAATCGCTGCCGCTATCGGGAACTACGGTCGGTCGACTTCTCGGCTACCGTGTAATCGTCACCACAAGGTGACTTGAGAAATGTGGGAGAGCCTTGCCGGCTTGTTTAACCACGGGAGGTACATTATGGCAAAGGTAGGAAAGAAATATCGTGCAGCTTCCGAAAAAGTTGAAAAAGGTCGTCTTTATAGCCCTCTTTCAGGCGTGAGGCTCGCAAAAGAAATCACTTTCGCAGCTTTCGATGAGACCGTAGAGGCCCATTTCCGCCTAGGTATCGATACGCGCCAAGCGGAGCAACAAGTACGTGGTTCGATTTCGCTTCCGCACGGAACCGGCAAAAAAGTACGTGTCGCCGTTTTCGCTGAGGGTGAGAAGGCTCGCGAAGCAGAAGCAGCCGGTGCCGAAGTCGTCGGTTCAGACGACCTTGTGGCGCAGATCCAAGGTGGTTTCCTTGATTTCGATGCAACTGTTGCGACTCCCGACATGATGTCGAAAGTCGGACGTCTCGGTAAAATCCTGGGTACGCGTGGTTTGATGCCGAACCCTAAGCTTGGAACTGTCACCAATGATGTTGCGAAAATCGTAGGAGAACTCAAGGCGGGTCGTGTCGAATACCGCGCTGACCGTTATGGTATCTGCCACGTGCCCATCGGAAAAGTTTCCTTCGATGATCAGAAACTCGTTGAGAATTATTCAACCCTTCTTGATGAAATCATCCGCGTGAAGCCATCGAGCGCGAAGGGTAAGTATCTCAAGTCGGTCAGTTTCGCTTCGACGATGGGTCCTGGAATCTTCATCGATCCTTCGAAGACGCGCAATCTGCTCGAGGAAGACGCAGAATAGCGCATCGTTTCAAAATCGATTCAGCGAACCGCCCGTGTGAGAAATCATGCGGGCGGTTTTATTCCTACCGTTTTGTCGACCGAGCTTCCTGTTTCGCATGCGCTGTGGTCGATTACTTCGGCTCCGATGGTGTCGGTTTGTTAGGCTAGGTTAAACAATAACCGTTCTTCTACCTTTTGTTTTTACGACGATACTAGACCTAGAGTAGGTATGTTGTCATAACCGAATCGGTCATGACACATTATGTTGTATATGACGATAATTTTACTATTTGCATCAACAGGAGGAACTGCATGAAG
>JAAXUU010000099.1:0-2315 GCA_013335845.1 Actinomycetota bacterium | reverse complement strand
CGAGAGTAGCCTTGCTATCGATCGGCTCCAATACCGTATTGATTGCCCTGAAGGTAATCGCAGGTGTTCTGAGTGGTTCAGTGAGTATCATCTCCGAGGCGATCCACTCGACGATGGATTTGCTTGCATCGTTTATCGCCTTGTTTTCCGTTAGAACATCCTCGAAACCCGCCGATAAGGAACACCCTTACGGTCATGGGAAAATAGAGAACATATCCGGCATTGCCGAAGGTGTCCTTATTTTCGTCGCCGCAGGATTGATCATCAAAGAGGCTGTGGAAAAAATCAGCGCGCCCACGGAAATCGAGCAGAGCGCAGTGGCAATCGGCGTGATGATCTTTGCCGGAATCGTGAATATCCTTGTCTCCCGAAAGCTGTACAAGGTTTCCAAAGAAGAGGATTCGATGGCGCTTGAAGCCGATGCCCTTCATTTGAAAACGGATGTGTACACCTCATTTGGAGTGGCGATCGGATTGCTGCTGATCAAACTCACGGGACTCATTATCCTCGACTCGATCGTTGCTATGTTCATCGCCCTATTGATAATCAAAGAGGCGTGGGAGCTGTGTAAAAAAGGATTCGATTTCTTGCTTGATATCAAATTATCCGATGCGGAAGAAGCGAGGGTCATAGAGATCATTGAAAGTCATCAAAATGAATTCAGGGATTATCATAAACTTAAGACCAGAAAATCGGGGCATACGAGGCATATCGATTTCCATATCACAGTGGACCCGAATATGACCGTATTGGAGGCGCACACCATTGTCGGCGAACTCAAGAAAGATATGTGCGACGAGTTCCAAAATACGCGTGTGAGTGTCCACATCGATCCTTACGGGAACGCCGAACATCTCGATGGCAACGGCGTGGTCTTCACGACTAACGGAGGCGAGCTGTCGGATGATTCGGAACAGTCAGGAGACTGTGGTCCATCCCGTTAACGGGATCATTCACCTTAAAAGCATTGACTTCGTCAGGCTACACTGTAAGAATAGTCGAGCTGCGCATTTTGCAGTACTTTGAAAAACGCACATAGTTCGCTACTCAAGACAGCCGGTGTCATTAAGACTTAATAGGATTTCCTACCCGCCGAGGTGGTCGATATCAAGGGTTATACTCTATCGGCCCAAGCTGTCTTATCAGCTTGGGCTGTTTTTATTTGGGGTTCCCTCAAACACGGTCCAACTCAAGTACGGAGAGAAGTTGCGACACGTGTGCGAGGAGAGGAGGTGTGAATATGCCAACACAGGCTAAGATCGATACAGTACAAGAGATCAAGCAATATCTCGATGGTTCTGAGGCTATGTGGCTTGTCGACTATCGCGGTTTGAGCGTGAAGAAAACCGAGGCGTTGCGTCGCGCTTTGCGTGATACCGGTGCAGAAATGAAAGTCTATAAGAACAAGCTCATCGAGATTGCATTAAGGGATCTCGATTATCCCGAGATGAGTGATTATCTCAACGGACCGAACGGATTTGTATTTGTTTCAGGTGATATCGCTGCTTCAGCGAAAGCCATCAAAACATTTGCCAAGAAGAACAAAGAGCTCGAAATCAGAGGTGGCCTTGTCAACGGTCAAGTTATGACCGCAGAGCAGGTCATGGCGATTGCGGAGCTTCCTTCTCGCGAGGAACTCATTGCGAAACTACTGGGCACCATGAACAACCCCATGTCCCAGATCGTTCGCGTTCTCAACGAGCCGATGGCGAGTTTTGCTCGTACTCTTGCAGCAATCGCTTCGGAAAAGCAAGCAGCGTAGGTTTTTTCGCGGCATCGGCCGCATGATTGAAACGGGAATCAATATCCCATGTATATGTATGGTGAGCAAAGTGTTCACCTAGTTTAAGGAGAATAGAAATGGCTGTAACCAGAGAAGAAATCATCGAGGCTCTTAAAGAGATGCCCGCTCTCGAGCTCTCCGAGCTCGTCAAGGAACTTGAAGAAGTATTCGGCGTATCCGCCGCCGCCCCTATGGCCATGGCTGCACCTGCTGCCGCCGGCGATGCTGCTGAAGTAGAAGAGAAGACCTCGTTCGACGTTGTCCTCGAGGGCTTCGGCGACAACAAGATCGCTGTCATCAAGGTCGTTCGTGAACTCACCGGTCTGGGTCTCAAAGAGGCCAAGGATGCTGTCGAGAGTGCTCCTAAGCCTATCCTCGAGGGCATTGCGAAGGACAAGGCTGAAGAGGCCAAAACCAAGATCACCGAAGTTTCGGCGTTGGGGCTGGTGGAGATGACCCGCAAGCGCACGCGCGAGAGCCTGGAGCACATTCTTTGCGAACCCTGTTCAACCTGCGGCGGACGCGGCGTGTT
>JAAXUU010000355.1 GCA_013335845.1 Actinomycetota bacterium | reverse complement strand
CCCGCCGATCAGGCAGACTTGTGAAGATTTTACCGACTTTTGTCTGTATTACAAAAGTTTAAGGAAGGTTTCAGGTTCCTTTTCTACGATTACCCTATCCCGTCGGTTCCGGCTGGGTAAGGTAATCGGATGAAGAGGATTTCCCCGTGGCAAAGCGTCGAGTAGTTTCAAAACATCGTGTACGCAACTCTATACTCGTTCTTTCGCTCATCGTGTTCCTAGTGGGAACCGGTATGGCTGTGAAACTGAAAACCGCCCAAGCAGAAGAAACGAGCGCCACCTCAAGCTCGTCGATAACAGAGATTTTTGGCGTGTTGGAGCTGGCAACCCAACAGGCACTTGCCAACACGGTGAGCGCCTCAGAATCGTTTTCCCTTGAGACGACCACGACATCGACTGCGACAGTGAAACCTGTTTCGGTTCTCATCGGTGTCCCCTACCTGACCCAAAGTATCAACTATCCCACCGGCTGCGAAAGCGTGAGCGCCACGATGCTCTTGAACTACCTCGATGTCGATATCACGGTCGATGATTTCATAGAAGGTTACCTCGCGATAAGTGATTTCGAGGAGATCGACGGAGTTCTCTATGCACCGACTCCAAACCAGGCCTTCATCGGCGACCCGAGCACGGAGTCTGGCTATGGCTGCTATGCGCCTGTCATCGTCGCCGCGTATCAAGAGATACTCCCCTCAAGCGACTACGCGGTCATCAACGAGACCCGTACGTCGCTCAGCGACCTCGCCGACACCTACACAGCCAATGGCACACCCATCTTGATCTGGGCGACCATCAATATGGTTGAGTCATACGAGACCGCAAGCTGGAGCGTGACGGGGACAGACGACACATTCACGTGGATCGCCAACGAGCATTGCCTGGTTCTTGTCGGCTATGACGAAGACTACTATTACTTCAACGATCCCTACAACAGCAACGGCATCGTATCCTACGAGAAAGCCCTCGTGGAGCAGCGCTACGCGGAGCTCGGCATGCAGGCTATCGCGGTCGTCGAGGCGTAAGCGAATGTGCCATCGCATGAAGGAATGCCTTAGTAAGGACTGTCCCGAATGTGAAACGGTCCCACCTGCAGGGAGACAGGTGGGACCGAAACGAGAGGAGATTACGTTAGAGCAAAGCGCTTAGCTTGGCGCTTAGAGTTTGGCCACAAACTGACCGACGACGCGGCCGAAGGTGTAGCAACGTCCCAGCGAGAGACCCGGAAGGGTCATGGGATAATCGACGCCACCGTAGAACTTACCGGCGCAGTTACCCGCAGCGAATAAGCCCGGGATCGGGGTACCTTCAGGTGTGAGGCACTGGCTGTTCTCGTCGATATCGAGACCGGAAACGATAGCCGAGACGCGCAAGTGACGATGGATACCATAGAAAGGAGGAGTATCGATTGTGAAGAGCTTGTCGGCCGGTACGCCGAAGTCCGTGTCTGCTCCGGCTGCAACCATTTCGTTGTAGCGTGCGACGGATGCCTTGAAGGTCGCGGGGTCGATCTCGAGTTTCGCGGCGAGTTCATCGAGGGTGGCACACTCGAAAGTCCTGACGAGATCGGCGAAGACGCCCTTCTTCTCGGCCGTATCATCGGGCATATAGGTCTTGAGACCGGCAGGAGGAACAACCTTGCCGGGCCATGTAGCTGCGAAGACCTCATACTTGGAGTCGAAGACTTGCGTATACCAACCGGTCCTGTCGGCCTGACGGAGGTAGTTGTTGAGAAGCGACATCTCGGTGGTCTCGTTTGAGAAACGTTCACCCATGTCATTGACCGTCATGAAGGGCATGTCGCACATGGGAGCGGGACCTGCATCGAAGTCGTGAAGCATCTTGGTGTGATTGAGATCCTCGATCTTACCGCCGGCCCAGACGCCCATCTTGTGACCATCGCCTGTCTTGCCCATCTGCTTGCGCTCGAAATTATGGATATCGGGGAGATAGTAGTCGCACATCTCCTCATCGTTTTGGTAGTCGCCGGTTGCGAGGATAACACCTTTAGAGGCGTTGAACTGGGTGTAGGTCCCATCGGCATTCTTACCGATAACACCGATGACCTTGTCGCCATCCTTGACAAGCTGTACGCCTGGGGTGCTGTAGAAGAACTCGACGCCCTCTTTGGCGGCAACATCTGCGAGAGCGCGCATACCGTCACCGGCAGTGAGCGGCTTCGGGCCGAAGAAGGATGTGACATAGCTCAGGGCGTACCCGTTGACCGTCGTCACGGCAGCTGCCTGTGC
>JAAXUU010000354.1 GCA_013335845.1 Actinomycetota bacterium | reverse complement strand
TGGGTCTAGGGTATTATCTATAGTAGGTTCCTTTGCAGCCTGTCTGCTTCTTGTGGGATGTGAGCTGCTGATCGTACGTAGCACCAGCGGGGCTTGGAGTGCCCCCGGTCTGGAATCAACATTGGCTATTGGTTTTTCCTTTCTTCTGATGTGTGTGATAACCGCACTCGGAGAGCCTTATCGCGCGGAAAGTGAATATGAGGGAGTGTAACGTGAGTCTTTTCTCGAAGTTCGAAAGCAAAATGGATAGAGCTGTTGAAAACGCAGCGGGATCCATGTTCCGGTCGCCCATCTCGCCTGTTCAAATCACGAAACGTGCCGAGAAGGAAATGCACCGTGAGAAACTCGTGAGCGCAGGCAGGCAATATGCTCCGACGCTTTACAATGTCTTGGTCAATCCCGCAGACGATTCCAAACTCGCAGGGTTCTACCCCACACTGGCCGGCGAAGTCGAAACCTATCTCAAAGGGAAGGCTCAAGCGAGCGGCCTCTTCATGGATGGCAAACCGCTCGTACGTTTCATCGTCGACGAGGGCCTCAAGAGTGGGAAGTTCCACGTCGTGGCCGAAAACGTCGCCGCCAAAATCATCTCCCAACTGCGTCAAGAGGAGATGCAGCGCTATGGGATAGGTCAGGCTGAACCCGTTGCGTACGATCAACCCTATGCCCAACCCTACGCTGAATTCGAAGCTGAGCAGGATCAATACTACGTCGAAGAATATGAAGATGCCTCCGACGAGTTCCTCCGCGTCCCCCAAACCGAGACGTTCACCGAGCAGACCTCTGCACTCTATAACATTGAAACGGGCGAGACCTTCGAATTGAGGGGGTCGCGCGTGAGCGTCGGACGCGACAGAAGCAATACCATCTGCATCCCCGACGCGAATATGTCCCGCAACCATGCTGAGTTCGTGCGCAACGGGAACATCTGGATACTCCGGGATCTTGGCTCGACGAACGGATCGTTCGTCGGTGGTCGCACGATCTCGCAAGCGGAACTCTACGACGGTGATGTCATCACCGTCGGTACCACCAAACTGGAATACCGGGAAGGCTAAACGTGATCGATATCGTCCTGCTTATCGGGCGCCTGCTTCTTATCGCCCTCCTGTATCTTTTCCTCTTCACGGTCATGAAGACGGGAATCGGTCTTGTGAAGGGGCAACGCGCGAAAGACCGTATCTGGACGGTTTCGGTTGTGCGCGGCCCGAAAGAACTCCGCGGCGTGAAGATACATGTACTGGGTCCGGTCGTCATCGGACGTGCTCCGGGTGCCGATATCGTCATACCGGCCTCGTTCGTATCGGGACGGCATGCGCGATTCTCCCCGATGGGTAAGGACCTAGTCGTCGAGGATCTTGGATCGACAAATGGCACGCTACTCAACGGTCATCCGGTAGCCCAGCCTCTTTCCGTACGCGAAAACGATGTCGTCACCATCGGTGACGTCGATATCAAAGTGAGTCGCTCATGAACAACGATCTGATCTCCTTCGGCTCACGAACCGATTGCGGCCAAATACGTCCCCACAACGAGGACTCACTCGTCGTCTATCCCCCGCTTTTCGCCGTCGCCGACGGCATGGGTGGGCACGAAGCGGGCGAGATCGCAAGCGAAATCGCCATCGAAACCCTTGTCGCTCAGGCGCCCAAATCGCTCGACGCGAAAACACTGGGCAGGGCCGTCATGGCAGCTAACCGAGCTGTTCTGCGTGCGTCCAAAGACGGCGTCGGGAAGCCCGGCATGGGAACGACCATGACAGCGGCTATGATCGATGACGATAAGTTGATTATCGCCCAAGTCGGCGATTCACGCGCGTACCTCCTGCACCAAGGGCAACTCCAGCGTATCACGCGCGATCATTCGCTCATGGCCGACTACATCGAGACCGGTCAGATCACGGAAGAGGAATCGCGCTGGCACCCCCAACGTTCGGTCATCACGCGTGCATTGGGTAGCGACCCCGATATGGTTCCCGATCTCTTCGAACTCAACGTCGAGCCGGGCGACCGCCTTCTCCTGTGCTCGGATGGATTGTCCGGCATGGTTTATGATGAGGGAATCAGGGACATCCTCGATAGCATTCCCGACCCGCAACTCGCCGCCGACGCACTCATAAACGCAGCTACCGATTTCGGTGGCCACGACAATATCACGGCCATCGTGGTGAACGTGGGAAGGACCACCCCCGAAAAGGAACGGGTCCGGAGCCACAGATCCAAACGGACGATAGCCTTGTTCATCCTCGCCTTCGT
>JAAXUU010000353.1 GCA_013335845.1 Actinomycetota bacterium | reverse complement strand
CAACAACGGCGCTGCGAATATGGCGCCCGTAAGGAGGACGAGTTGACTTGTGGGGTCCGCGCTTTGAAACGCAGTGCCAACCGAAGACTGGCGCACAGTACCCAAAGCGAATCCGAAGATTATCGATGAAAGCCCGATGTGAAGGGCAAAGGATCCTTTTCGCACCCGGAGCTTTGCAAAACGAGGCAGTTCAAGTGGAATTTTCGATCCGAGAAGCCGTTTTAAGAGATATGCCTCTATAAGAGGCATTGCGATAATGACGGCTATGCCGATAGAACGCGGCAGATGTGCAAGAACGAGAATATAGACAACGAATGCGATGATTATTCCCAAAGCTGAGTTGAGTACGTTGGTCTGCGTGTCGTTACGACTGAAGCACTCGCCCCATGCTACCAAAAGGATACCGGAGCCGAGGCCCGTCAGAACACTTGCAGTCGCTAAAAAACCCATACCGATAAACGTATCTATGTTCGCAAGGAGTAAAGAGGCTGTACCAAGTGCAGAAACACTCGCCGCGAAAAAGGGTGTGAGAGATTTTCTTAAATAGGGAGATACCTTCTCGAACAAAAAGCCTGAAAGCAACAGCGTCACTACGAGGGAAACCATTGAAATCAAATAAAAGTAATTCGCAACCAACGATGCATGGTTCGTGTCAGGTAGGAAGATCCTCACCGTTGCGAACATACTTGCATAGACCCAAGCCCAATGAAGCCCGAAACCGACCGTCAGGTCTGCGGAAAGCTCCCCGAGCGAGTTCGCTTCGTCAGTATCGGTGACTAGTTTGAAACTTGGAATTCGAATCCCCATTAACGCCCCCACGTCTAGTCGGATAGAAGATTGCTCATTCTATCATACAAATTCCGGGCTAAGGAGATTAGTTTTATTACTTCGTATCGCCTTTGATTTTCAATATTCCGAGGTGAAACACGTGTTGGTTTACACATCGGTTTCAGTAAAACAATACGCTCGACATGACACGCACATACCGCCGTTATGACTGTCATACAGGAAAATTTCCCTATCTTTCTCCTTGTTCGGTTAGGCAGTGATCTAAGGGGATCGCGAACAATTCCAGCTTAACCTATCGTATAAGAAAGGAAGGAGGGGACATATGACAAAGCTCTCCATGACACGTCGTAGCTTCATTAAAGCGGCGGCTGTTACGGGCGCAGCGGTGACTCTCGTTTCGACGGCATCGCCGCTGCAAGCCCTAGCCGAAGGTGAAGACCTGAGTGCCGGGCAGGTAGAGCGCATCCGTTCTTGTTGCCGCGCATGCGGGAAAGTCGAATGTGGTGTATGGGTCACAGTCCGCGACGGGAAGGTAATCAAGATCGAGGGCGATGAATCCGCGCCTCAGAGTAGAGGTCACTGCTGCTCGAAGTCGCAATCATCGATGCAGGCCCTTTATCACCCCGATCGTCTCCGGTACGCGATGAAGCGTACCAACAACAAGGGAGAGGACGATCCGGGTTGGGTCAGGATCACCCTTGACGAGGCATTTGCTCTCTGTGGGGAAAAGTTGGGAGAAGTAAAAGCGAAATACGGCGGACCTTCTATCTTCGTTATGTGCGGGACCTCACGCGTTTGGTCACTCGGGCCTTATCAAGGAATGAAGCAACTCTTCGGAACACCCAATGCGCACCTTGCCTACCAGGTTTGCAAAGGACCGCGCCACTTCGGCGGGATCTTGACCGACGAAATGGGTTCGCCTTGGATGGAAGTCGAACAGGGACCGTCTGTCTATGTACAGTGGGGAACCGCCTGTGAGTATTCCAACTACGACTCCACCAACCGCACTGTATCCGATGTCGCAGCGCGGGCCAAGACGCATATCTTGGTCGACCCGAGAATAACCCCTCTTGGCAAAGAAGCCGATATCTGGTTACCTCTGCGCCCCGGAACGGACGGCGCGGGTCACCGACTCGCCGCGCAGGTCGACTTCGGCGCGGGCGTTGCGTACGTAAGCGTCGACGCGCTCGCCCAGGCGCTCCGCTTCAGCCCGGGTGCGCGAGACGAGGAAGGCCTTGCGTTCGCGCAGCTGGAACTGGCGCGAGCGTAGTACGAACACGTTTTCCGTGCCGTCGAGGTTGTCGCGAATGAGATTGACGATGCGCGAGGACGCCAGGTCCAGCCGAAGGGACCGAACGCCCTGAAGTTCGAGCGGTTCATTTTTGACTTGCTGCCGTCGGCCGAGCGGGCCACCGTTGTCGAGGTGGATCGGGCCGAAGCGTTTTCGCCGCTGAAGAACGCCTCGGGC
>JAAXUU010000352.1 GCA_013335845.1 Actinomycetota bacterium | reverse complement strand
CTCTTTTCAAAGCCGGGATCCACGGCATGACGATAAGCCAAGTACAGGGATGTGGCAATCAGCACGGTTGGAAGGAATATTTCCGCGGTAGCGAAGTGATCTTGAATGTCCTGCCCAAGATCAAATTCGAAATCGTAGTAAACGACAATCAAGTCGATTCCATCGTTGAACTTATCACGGAAACGGTTCGTACGGGTGAAGTAGGTGACGGTAAGATTTTCGTCAGCTCCGTAGAGGACTGTGTAAGGATCCGGACGGGTGAGCGCGGAGAGAAAGCACTGTAACGCGGCATTCTTGACTCACGTTTCGCCAGGATCCAGCAAAGCGGGTGTCCGGCTTAGCAGCTGGGCACCCGCTTTGCGTACTTTGGAACCCATCGGGCAAACAGGGTTATCCGGACCACGTAGTGCGAGTCACAGATTATATTGCATAAATCGAGAGGATAGTCAGCATTCTGTAACACTCGATACTCTATACTGTGACAGTACTACTGAGAATATATCGTCCATGAACATCATGGACAGAACGGAAAGAGTAATGCCGGGAAATCCAGATCGCGAAGCTCGATGGTATAGGCTGGATAACACCGCGAAGATGTATCCGCTTATCACGAGCGCTAAAAACAGTTATGTTTATAGAATAGCGATCAACCTCAGCCAAGAAATCGACCCTAACATACTCCAGCAGGCAGTGGAGGATTGCAAACCGAGGTTCCCGACGATCTATGTGAGGATGAGAAAGGGACTTTTCTGGTATTACCATGAGGCGAATGAAAAGATGCCCGTGGTTAAACCTGAGCCATCGGTTGTCTGTGGGGAGATCATCCCCAGCCAGAACAACGGGTATTACTTCACATTCTTCTACTATAAGAATCGAATCAGCCTAGAGGTGTTCCATGTTCTCTGCGACGGCAGCGCGGCATTGGTATTCCTTAAATTGGTCGTCTTCCGCTATTTGAAATTACTCGGGTTCCCTGTGGAAAGTGAGGGTCTCATCCTGTCTCTCGATGAGGAGCCCAAACAATCGGAGATCGAAGATAGCTATGTCGAGAACTATGAACCCACCGAGGGGGACCGGAGCGCCATCGCTCGGGCATACCACACAAGCGGCACTCCATTCTCGCAAGGAGGTATCGGCGTCATCAACGGTAAGATGAAGACGGAGCAGCTGAAGAAATTGGCGAAAGACCAAGGAGCGTCGATCAGTCAATACCTTGCCGCTTTGTTGACCTATTGCATCATCGAAACAGGCGATATGAAGAAATTATCGCTCTTGCCGGTGAATATATGCATCCCTGTGGATATGCGGAAGTTCTATTCTTCAAAGACGCTCCGGAATTTCTTCTTGAACATCTTCACGTCTGTATATTGCGGAGGTAGGAAGATGAGTTTTGAAGCGGTTCTGGATTTAATGAAGGAGCAATTCAAATCCGGCGTCGACCTAGGGAAGCTGCAGGCGCTATTGAACTCGAATGTTTCCGTTGAGAAGAATCCATTCGTCAGATTCTCTCCGTTATTCTTAAAACTGGCACTAATCAAAATAGGATATAAATTCGGCGGCAGAATGTCGACGACGGCGATAATGTCGAATATCGGGAATGTGGAGTTCCCGGAATCGATGAAACCGTACGTTCTGGATATGGAGCTGAATTTCAATATCAATAATCTTTGCGCACACAATCTTGGAATCGTTTCATGCAATGGGATAACGACGCTTGGGTTTTCCCGTCGCGTCTACGAGTCTGAGCTCGAAAGGCTGTTCATCACCCACTTGACTTCGCGTGGTGTAGAGGTAGAGATTCTCAGTAATCTCTGGGAAGATTTCGCGTGAAAGAGATGGCCATACCTTACTGTGATGATTGTAAAGTCAGTATTTCCACGAAGACCGATCGATGCCCACTATGCGGAAAGAATCTTGTGGGTACCGATATTACAACTGCGGTCAAAACCTTCCCGGACTATGTCTATAAAAGGAAACGGGCGAGCGGGGTAGCCAAAGCGATTTCGTTCATAGCGATCCTTTCGATCGTGTTATCGGTTGTAGGGAACATAATGACTTGGAATGGGTATCCATGGAGTGTCACATTTTCAGCATGCGTTCTGTATGTCTGGTTGATGGGATCGCTTACCTTTAAGAAAGGTGCCCACCTCGGTTTGAAGCTTATGATGCACGCCATAGCATTGTCGCTGTTGCTCGCGATTATCAATACCTTTGCGTCTCAGACACTTACGGTCACTAGGATTTCCTGGGCCGTTTCC
>JAAXUU010000098.1 GCA_013335845.1 Actinomycetota bacterium | reverse complement strand
GTCCCCTTCTTTGGGTAAGCGCATCAAACCGAATCCCAGTTTTGGGATGCTTTCTCCAAGATACGAATCCGTCATGCGAACAACTCCTTAGTAACTGATTCTCGAGGTGCCGAGATAATCCATGATGAAAGCGAGACCACCGAACGCGAACAAGAACACGAGACATAGTAAGAGTTGGATCAGCGCCCATACGAAGTATGCAAGTAGACGATTTTTCACCGAAGGGGCGGTGGAGGAGCCGAACGCCATGACGAGAAAGATAACCAGGGCTGCAATTGAGCCGACGATTGGTATCAGATTGAGTAGGTTGATGCAGTCGATGGCCATCCAGTTTCCGATAGATACGGTTGCGCTGGTTCCGTTCCGAGATGCGAGTTCGCTATTGTCAAACACGGGGCTTCCTTTCTATAGGTGTACCCGAAGTGTAGCGCAAATACCGCTCGATTCCTACGAGGGGATAAGGAGATGTGGTATTGGAGGGAGTCCATTTTGAAGGAGCCACTCCGAATGAAAACATAGTTGTTCGAGTTTGGGAAAATGAAAACCCGGAGTATGCACTCCGGGCTGGTGTTTTGGTGGTGCCCCCGGGCCGATTCGAACGGCCGGCACCAGGTTTAGGAAACCTGTGCTCTATCCCCTGAGCTACGAGGGCGTTTGGTAGCGCAAATAAACGCAGAGGATATTCTAACACGGTATATCGACTTGCTGTAGATGACTTTCCAGCAATGGGTGTATCCACTGTTTCTATGCTGTGCTGCACGATTGGCAAGAAGTAAAACATACAAAAAGCAAGCGAACTGGTAGTCAAAAAGCAATTTCATTGAGGCACTGTGCATCTAGGTGATAGAATTGGCAGCCATACAACCGATACCGTCCGGAAGGCAGTGCGATGAGTGATTTACAGCCTGTGAAATTGCAGCCCGTGGAATTAGATGAAGTACGGGCCTTCTTCAAGGGGGATCGTTTCGCGACCGAGGTGTGCGGTGCCGTTATCGAGATGGCCCATAAAGACTATGCCCGTTGCAGCTTCGTGATCACACCTGAGCACCTAAACGCGAACGGGTCCATCGTGGGTGGTGCCATCTTCACGCTTGCCGACTTCGCATTGGCCGTAGCATCGAATGTGGGGGAGCCCCCAACCGTATCGGTTTCAAGTCATATCGACTTCATGTCGTCGGCGAAGGGAAAGAGACTCATCGCAGAAGCGCATGCAGATAAGTCCGGTTCGACTCTGGGGTTTTACAGGGTGGATGTTAGCGACGAGCTTGGTACCAAGGTTGCGAAAATGGAAGCGGTCTGCCTCAAGAAAAAGCAGACCGCGCCGTTCGGCCCGTATGAAAGAGTCTGATCCCGTTTAAATCCGAACAAGTTCAGGAAGACGGCAGGTTGGGATTCTGCCCCGTATCTTCCGCTGAATTTCGAAGTAAAGCGACGAATTCCTGGCGGCTATGAACCTCTGTCTTGCTATAGATATTGCGCATATGGGTCTTATACGTTCCGGGTGCAATGCAGAGTTTATCTCTGATCTCATCGGAGGGAAGACCTTGCAAAACCATACGGCTAAGTTCTTGCTCGCGTAATGAGAGATTGTAGCGTAGAGCCGCGTTGTTTATGCATTCCGTATAGAATTCATCGATAGTATCGAATTGCGCGACAAGAGGACTGTTCTTTTGAGGCCTCAAGAAGTCGCGTTCGTTCAAGAGAAACGCCGATGCCAACAATACAACCAGAATGACGATGGCAATGACTACTCCCTGTGGCAGGCCGAAATAGTGTATTGCCCAGAACACAGGCGTTTCGACTCTGTCGCATAGAGTCAGGATAATCTGCCCTGCTGCGATGACGCAACCGGAGGGCAGGGTCGAATTCATGGCCAGAACGCACCAGATGGTGGTAGTGATGATTTTGTAAAAGGCCCAACTGCCACCAAGGGCAAAGGACTCATATTGTTGGAATCCATTCTCAGCTAGGAGCACGATTAAAAGCGCTACTACCAGGAAAGGCGAAACTAGCCGATAAAAGAGGGTGAAGTCGAACCTTCCCTTGATCAAGCTGAGGACGACGATGACGAACAGTGACACAACAGCGCCAGCTATTACTGTCATCTGCTCGACTGAAACCGATATCCGAGCTTCAGAAATGCTGTTTGCCAACAAGAAAGCGAAACCGTATATGCCGATAGCAAGCATCTCTTTATAAGGTAGATCCTTGAGAGAGGTGATGGGGGTAGGTGAGATCTGTTCTTTGGGCTCGCTATGAAACGATAGAAGTAGCAAGCTCGAGGTTACCGGAAGTAACGCGGTGAGAAAAATGAAAGTCACCAATGAAAATTCTGCAAGTAATAGGCAGAGCACAAAGGAAGCCACGTAGCTCCCGGCTACAAGTAGCAGGATGGTGCGCATGTTGGAAGCGCAAAGCAGTTCTGCCCAAAGAACGAGAAAACCCAACGAAGCGGCTTGGCAAAGCTGACCGATCACCAGTCCAACGGGGATGACCGTACTTCCCCAGCCGCAAAGATATACAAGAGCGATGCCGAAAGAATAGACACCACCTGTGGCGAATATAAGTGACTTCTCTCCTAACAGGGAACCGCGACGGCACGAGAAGACGACGAATGCGAATAGCACGAGAAGTTTCAAGCACCAGCTTACCGGTGACCAGGCATCGATAATCGCCTGCGCCTCGGGTAGCGGCTGGGCGTAGAGCGAAGGGTTGAGCTCCACCATACCGCACGTCAAGTAGCATGCAAAACCGAGAACTATGACAACCGTGGCCGGCGTAGAAAAAGCACTTTTCTCGTTGATGCACTTTGCTTGCTTTTCAGCCATGCAAGTCCTTCCCCTATGATTTCGGCCCTGTGATTTTGATTGACTACCCCAATGTCATTTTAGCATGTAGCTATCGAATAGGCTCTTTCCTTTACTACCCAAAGAAGAGACTACCACTTTTTTAATCCCCGCTAAGAGCGTGTATACCTTAAGGCATGATTGGATGCTGTTTGCTCTTCATTCACAGTACATTCAAGCACCTCGAGAAACAAAATAGGGAGCGAGGTGCAAACGTATACTAGGAGGAAAGATGGAAACAACGCGTAGAAATTTTTTCAAGTTAGCAGGGGTCACCGCCGTAGGTGCAGCAACAGCCGGACTGGCGGGTTGCGGCAGTAGCGCCAAGGCTTCAACCGGCGAGAAAGTCGTAGGCTGGACTGAGATCGAATTCTCTCAGGAAGTCGACGTACTCATCATAGGTTCAGGTCCCAGTGGTCTCATGTGCGCCTACCAGACCGCCGGTGCGGGCCTGAACACCTTGCTGGTGGACAAGGAGATCACTTCCGGTGGCGTTGCCCGTTATTCAGCCGGCGTTCAGAACTATTTCGGTTCTGAATATGGCAAGGAGAAACGAGGACTGACCACGTATGAGGAGATGGCCGACACCATGGTTGAATTCCATAACGGGAAAGCCCACCCTGATATCGCCGAGCAGTATTCGATCTACACCGGTAAAGTCCAGGATCTCTTAGGGTCTGATTTTGGAATAGAGTGGGCCGAGCCTGTTGCCGAACCATCCTATATCAGCACTTGGCTTCCGAAGGACGGTCTTGGTCAGGCTTCGGCTATGTTCGATGCTATCCACGAGAAGGTGAGTGCAGCCGGCGCCGCGTTCCTTTTCGAGAACAAATGCACCAGCCTTATCACTGATGCTAACGATGAGGTAGTGGGTGCTCGTTTCGTCGATATCCTCACCGGGGAGAATACTGACATCAAGGCTGCGAATGTCGTTATAGCAACCGGCAGCTTCGCATCCAACCAAGAGATGATCGCAGAATATCTGCCTGACTGGACGACCATAGGATGTATCACGATCCACTCGACCGGTGATGGTTTCGCTCTTGGTCAAGCTGTTGGTGGGGTCATCGATGGCGTGGGCAAATATCTCAACATGAACTCACACAGTGAGGCTATTTTCGTTTCACAGATGTTCGGTCCTTCCCTTTGTGTTCTGCAAAACGGGAGGCGTTTCTTCAACGAGACCAAAGTGCATAAGGCTGCTACCAGCTGCGTAGCTGCCGGATCCGGCAACTGGTGGTCGATTTGGGACGAGCAGCTGGACAAGGGCCCCAATGCCAAACAGGTCGAATCCGCGGGAGCCGGCAAGATCACGGCAAACACGGTTGAGGAACTCGCTGCGGCGATGAATGTGCCGCTGTCCGAGCTTCAGGCGACGTTCGATGAGTACAAGACCATGTGTGAAACTCAGACCGACCCCGCCTTTGAGAGAAAACTCTTCCTCACCGAGCTTCAACCACCGTACTACGCTTTCAACAATCATCCGGTTCGTTATAAAACCCTCGGAGGTCTTCTCGTCAATATAGATACTCAGATGCTCGATGCTAACGAGGAAATCATCCCTCATATGTTCTGCACCGGTATCATGGGCTTATCCGACTATTCAGCTGACATCGCTCCGAGTTTTGCTTCCGGCATGTATTGCGGTACGCGCATCGTTGCTTTGAATCAGCAGGCATAGGGTATAAGGAAACCATAAAAGGAAGAGTTGGATTATGGAAAAGATCAGCAGCGATATCGAGTCGCAAGAAGCAGGAGAAGTTGTTGCGGAGCAAGCTGCTTTCGATGAAGCGACTCCCGAAGGAACCACTGCCGATAAGAAGGCTAGAAGAGGGCATAAGAAACCATTCGTCGTTTTGGGCGTAATCGCTGTTGTGGTAGTCGCGGCAGCAGTCGCCGCCACCGTCTGGCATGAGCAGCCAAGCTTCTGTAATGCCATCTGTCACAGTCCCATGGATTCTTATGTGGAAGGTTACTACTCCGGTGACAGTGCGCTTTTGGTTACAGCTCATTCGGCAGCAGGGTTCGAGTGCCTTGATTGTCATGAGCCGGTGATGAGTGAACAGATCGCCGAGGGAATCAAATGGCTGCAGGGTGACTTTAGCGACCCGCTTAAGGCTTCGCGCATAGGTACCGTCGACTTCTGTTATACATGCCATAACGATGGAGACGCGTCAACCGGCGTGGACTGGGACGAGATTGTGGCCAGCACAGTCGATTATGGCGGGACCGCGAGGAATCCTCACGATTCGCATCAAGGCCTCATCGATTGCGGTCAATGCCACCAAATGCATGACGATTCGAATCTGTATTGCAAGAAATGCCACTCTGAGATAGCGACACCCGAGAATTGGAGCAATTAGCGACCTCTGAGGCTGCACAAAAGCTTTCATAAAAAGGTCGGGGCATAGATGTGTCCCGACCTTTTTAGTTCTCAATGGAAACGGCCTGCTTCAAGAGGAAGCAGGCCGCACTGTTCGCGCTATATGGACGTGCCCTTTGGAAGAGCTTGCACCACTTTACTGGAAGAGCTTACGCCCTTACGAAGATGGGTTGGGATTGTTCTGCGTTTTCTCCAGTGTTACATTCACCGCAGATCCTATGTCGAGCATCGTACCTGCGGCCGGGCTCTGGTCCCCAACCGTACCACTCATATCCCCGCTTGCATTGAGGGACAGGCCGAGAATGTTGCAGGCGGTCTGTGCTTCGCTTAAGGTCATATCCAGGAGGTTGGGGACCTTGACCTGCTCGACCGGTTCCACTCCCTTTGACACGACTATGGCAACGATATTATTCTTGGCCATCTGTTGCCCCGCGGCCGGATCTTGCGAGATGACGAATCCGGCTTCAACGGTATCGCTATACTCTTCGTCTACCCTGACCTTGAATCCGGCGGTTTCGAGAGTCGTTGTCGCTTCTTCTTGGGACTTGCCGGTCACATCCGGTATCTCGGCTGTTTCGGGCCCGAGCGACACCGAGAAGGTCACCGTGCTGCCTTGTGCAACCGTGCTGAGGGCGGCGGGGCTCTGCAGCCCAGCTCACCGCGTCCGCCTCCGCGGGGCTCGGGCCCTTACCTGTCCCACGCACAGCCTTCAGCAGATCGCCTGCTG
>JAAXUU010000351.1 GCA_013335845.1 Actinomycetota bacterium | reverse complement strand
CGAGGTCGCGGAATGGAAAAGATGAACGTAAGAGACGAAATCCGAGCCCTCGCCGATGAGTACGCACGGCTCCTAAAGGAGAAGATCGACGAGCGCGTCGAGGACATGGACGCAGACGACAAGTCGCATTTTCTGATCTATCAGGTGCTCGGCGTATCAGACGAGGAGGGGCACCTGATCGATGTGTACCAGAATAAGGGCAGGTTTCTTTATCGGTATGCTGGCTCCTTCCTGGAGAACGCCGCGAAGCTCTGTTTCAAGTCGGCGTTTCCAGAATCCGGGGCAGTGCGTATTGAGAACACGCAGGGCCGACGCCCCAAGACCTTCGAAATCGACTGCCTGGTAGGATCTGACGCACTCGAAATCAAATGGCGTGACGCCACCACGGATGGCGATCACATAACCAAAGAGCATACACGCATCCAGGCAATTTCAGAGGCAGGCTATGTCCCCATTCGCGTCATGTTCTATTATCCGAACCGTGAGCAAGCGGTGAGAATTCAGAAGGCGTTGGAGACTCTCTACGCTGGCGTGGGAGGCAAGTACTACTTTGGAGACGCCGCTTGGACTTACGTCCGTGAACGGACAGGCGTCGATCTGAAAGCCATTCTCGAGGAGCTGGCGGCAGAAAAAGGTGGAAGGCATGCACGTTGAAGTTCGTCTTGGCGACTGCTTAGACATCGCACGCACCTTGCCATCGGGTTCCGCTCGTCTGATCTACCTAGATCCACCGTTCCTCACCCAGAAGACGCATACCCTCCGCAGCCGTGACCGGGCTCGGGAGTACTCATTCGATGACCTTTGGGCCTCGCACGAGGACTATGCGCGGTTTCTTTACGAGCGACTTGGGGAAGTCTACCGCGTCCTGGCTGATAACGGTTCCATCTTCTTCCATTGCGACCGTCGGGCATCCCACATTGCGCGTGCCTTACTCGATAAGATCCTCGGCGAAGAGAACTTCCGATCCGAGGTGATTTGGTATTATCGGCGCTGGTCCAACTCGCAACGAGCATTGCTGCCCGCGCATCAGACGCTGTACTTCTATTCAAAAACCGAGAGGTACATCTTCAACACGTCATACGGCGAGTATTCGCCGTCCACTAACGTAGACCAAATACTTCAGCGCCGCCGGCGCGACAAGCACGGGAAGGCGACCTACGACCGCGACGACTCGGGCAATGTTGTTACCGGAGCTCCGAAGAAAGGTGTCCCGCTTTGCGATGTGTGGGACATCCCCTTCCTGAACCCCAAGGCCAAAGAGAGAACGGGATACCCAACACAGAAGCCGGTTCTTCTGTTGGAGCGTATCATCAAGCTTGTCACAAACCCCGGGGATCTCGTTCTGGATCCGTTCTGCGGAAGCGGCACGACTCTGGTCGCGGCGCATCTAACCGGACGGAATGCTATCGGCATCGACACATCCGAAGCTGCTGTCGGTCTCACCAAGCAACGACTAGCGAATCCTGAGAAGACGGAATCGCCACTGCTTGAGTCGGGTCGGGAGTCATACCGCACTGTCGAGAATGGCGCGCTCGCCCTGCTATCCGGCCTCGACTGCGTTCCGGTTCAGCGCAACAACGGCATAGATGCAATTCTGGCGCAGAATTTCCGTGGCCGACCAGTTCCGATTCGGGTACAGCGGAGCTATGAATCGGTATTGGAGGCGGCCGCTGCCCTCGCAGCCGCTGGACGGACGAAACACGCCGCATTGATGTTTCTGGTCACTACGCATCAGGGCGGTGACCTTCCGTTCGGTCAAACCCTTCCCGAAGGGCTCGTGACTGTCGAGTGTCCAGCGCTTCAGATTCGTGAAGCACTTGAGCGAGCACAAGCAGACGAGGACGAAAGTCTTGTACGCCGGAAGGCAGACGCCTAACCGGTTGCAGCGGACAGCGCTGTACGAGAATAAGGGACAGACCACGTTTATTCTTTGGTTGACCCAACGCCCACATCCGGTTGCCATTAAACGTGGTCTGTCCCCAATTATGCCCACCAAGTATGCCCAATTATGCTTAACAGGTTTGGAGTTCCGCCTTTAGGCGTGTCTTTCCGGGCCGAATCGGCCCGGCTGCGTTGAAGCGTGTCGCTGTCGCTGATAGAGCGGTTCGGCTTCCCCGTAGCGCCCTTAGGCTTGATATAACCTCGCGAGGTTGTTGACACTGTTCAGGGTAGCCGGGTGTTCGGGGCCGAGTTCCTGCTCGGCCAACCGGTAAGTCGGGTCGGCAACAGTCACACCTCGGCGATAGTCGCCTTCTTGGTAA
>JAAXUU010000097.1 GCA_013335845.1 Actinomycetota bacterium | reverse complement strand
CAGGTGTCTTCATTCGAGGTATACCGCCCATTGCGAACCGATTATAAGCACAATTCCTTTTCGATCCTGCGGGATGCGAATGATATCGTCTATGAGGACGTGCTTGCCGGTACCGGTGCCTTCGAGGGCAACACGACCTTGTTCTTCGCAGGCTGCTCCCTATCCTCCTATACTCCGAGCCTTGCACAGGAAGTGTATGGCTGGCTCAAAGAGCAAGGTGAGGTGGGAGGTATCTCGGCCGTCTGTTGTGGGAAGACACTCGATTTCATGGCGGCATTCGATGCGATGGGATCCTATCAGACCGATCTTGCGCAGGCTCTGGTGGATTCCGGTACCACCCGCGTGATCACCGCCTGTCCAAACTGTTACAGCATGCTCAAACAAGTGTGCAGCTTGAACGATGCGGCGAGCGATATCGAACTACTCGCATTGCCTGAGGTCCTCGTTGAACGGGGAATCACCATCGACCCTATGCGGCTTGAGGGTCTCACACCTGTGACGGTCCACGACTCGTGCCCCGACCGTTGCGGGAACGTTTTCGGGTCGAACACGAGGATTTTGTTCGGTCAAGTCGATCAGATCGAGATGGAGCATTACGGAACCGACACCCTTTGCTGCGGAGCCGGAGGACTTGTATCAGCCTATGATCCATCCCTTTGCGAGACGCGCACGACACGTCGTGTCCAAGAGGCGTTGGACGCAGGTGCAGGATCCATCATGTGCTCCTGTATCAGTTGCCTGAATACGCTCACGCAGATCGAGCATCCTATTCCGACCCATCATTATCTCGAGTATATATTCGACACCGCCGTCGATTTGAGTTCGAACGGGCATACAGCAGACCGTTTGCGCTCAGAATTCACGGCAGAGGAACTCGAGTTATATTTTGCCGATACAGACCTTGTTTTCCCGGAAGGAGACGCATAATGGTTGAGTCGCGCATAGCGAAGAGCAACTGTCATTTCTGCGGCTATCTCTGCGGCCTCGAGGCCACGGTCGAGGACGGGCGCGTCACAGCTCTCGCACCCGACCCGACACGGTATCCATACGACGAGAACGTACTCAAGGGCTGCCGGCGTTGGCAGACCAACATGGAAGTCCTTGATAGTCCTTATCGTGTGAATCATCCCTTGCGTCGTGTCGGCGAAAGGGGTAGTGGGAAATGGGAGCGCGTCACGTGGGAAGAAGCACTTGACGATATCGCTTCACGGCTGGAGAAACTCGCAACTGAGTACGGCCCGCAGACGCTCGCTACCGCCATCGGTGGTCCCCATGCCACATTCTGGCCGCTCCACCGTTTCATGAATCTATTCGGCAGTCCGAATAACATGGGTATCGGGCAGATCTGCTGGAATCCGCGTATCTGGATGGATGCGCTTACCCTCGGTTGGTCGATCGAGGCCGACATCGACCCGAATCGGAGCGGCGCCGTGTTCTTGTGGGGAACGAATCCTGCGCAATCCGACAACTCCTCGTTCTGGCGTTCGATCATCTCGATTTCGAAGACCGACATCCCACTGGTGGTGGTCGACCCTCGTAAAACACGAACAGCGGCGCATGCCAGCCTATGGCTCGCACCCAATCCCGGAACCGATTGCACACTCGCGCTCGGACTCATCAATGTGATCATCGCTGAAGACCGGTACGACCATGACTTCGTCGAACGATGGTGCCACGGCTTCGATGATTTATGCGAGCATGTCGCAGGTTATACACCTGCGTATGTGTCTCGCGAATGTGGGATTCCAATCGATGATATCGTCACTGCCGCCCGGATCTTCTCGGGTGATTATCCCTGTGCCCTGCTTTCGGGCCGTGGCATCGACCAGGTGGGGCCGAACGTGGCGCCCACCCACAGGGCTCTTGCGATCCTCCGCGCGGTCACCGGCAATGTCGATCGTGCGGGTGCGTGCCTCATAACCGAGATGAGCGATTATGTTCCCGAAGTGATGCTCGAGATGAGCGACTGGATGACGCCGGAACATAAGGCGATGCAGCTCAACATAGGGCACACTCCTTTGCAGTCCTACGATGGTTTCGCGGCGGCTCGGATATGTACCGAGAAGCTCGGGCGTACCTTGCCCGCGCGGTATCTGACTTCGGCGCACCCCAGTCTTGTATGGAAGGCGATGCTTACGGGAGAACCCTATCCCGTACGTGCCTTGATCGTTATGGCTACGAATCCCTTGCTCACCTATGCCGATACGCACCTGGTTTACGAGGCTCTCCAATCGCTCGACCTATTGGTCGTGCTCGAATATTACAGGACACCCACGGCGCAATTGGCGGATTACATCCTCCCGAGCGCCGGAGCCCTCGAGCGCCCCTTGTTCCAAGCTCACGGTGGCGTCGCGAACATGGGATATGGCGGCCCGCGTGCCGTGGAGCCTTATTACGAGCGCAGGACGGACTATGAGTTCTGGCGTGAACTCGGGATCCGTATGGGGCAGGGGGAGTATTGGCCCGATGCCACACTCGAGGAGGCGTTCGCCAGGACGCTCGAACCTGCCGGTGTTTCATGGGAATGGTTCTGCGAAACGGGCTTGTACTATCAGCCGGCTGATTTCGGAAAGCATGCCCAGATAAACCCGGCGACGGGAGAGCCCTTCGGTTTCGCGACAACGACGGGAAAGGTCGAACTCGTGAGCGAATTCCTCCCGACTATCGGCGGGGAGCGCCTCCCTGTTCCCAAGCAGCGCGCGGAGGCGCTTTCACGGAAGTCACTTTCAAAAGGGGAGCCCCTCACGCTTATCACCGGCGCACGTATGCAGCCCTATTATGCGTCGTGTTATTTCCATAACAAGAATTTCAGGAAAAGTCACCCCAAACCGCTGGCAGAAATGAGCGTGACAACCGCCGCCTCCCTTGGTTTTAATGAGGGCGATGCGATAACCGTTGCCACCGATAAAGGGGAGGCACGGTATTTCGTGGCGACAACCGAGATGAAAGACGGTCTCGTGGGGGTCGAATACGGCTGGTGGTACCCCGAGGAAGAAGAGGGTACGCCTGAACTCAATGGCATTTGGCGTTCGAACGCGAATCTGCTCACAGATTGTGATATTGCGTCGGGCGAGGAGATGATAGGTACGTGGACGTACAACGGTATTCCCTGCGTGGTGTACCACTCTGATAGAATCCAGTAGGAGGATCACATGGCACGTAAAAAACATGCATTGTTGCTTTTCAGCAAGCCACCGATTGCGGGTATGGTCAAGACCCGCCTGACACTCGAGCGCGGTGGTATCTTCTCCGAGGAGCAAGCGGCTGAATTCTTCAAGCGTAGCTTATATGATGTGACGGAATTGGGCATGTGGGCGCTTGCCGACCTCGAGGCCGAGAACGCCGCTTTGCTCGAACGGGACCCGTTGGCAGACGAGATAGTATACGATCTGTATGTTTCGACGACCCCTGCCGAGAACGTACAGGTCATGAAGGATTTCTACGATGCGATCGGTCCCTGGCCTCGCGAGATCCATTATCTGGTGGATAACGGCGCCACGTTCGACGATCACTTCGATGATGCGTTCAAGCAGATTTTCGACCTGGGGTACGAGAGTGTCGTCTCGATCGGCGGGGATATCCCCACGTTGCCGCGGACTCACATCACGCAGGCGTTCGCGTGGTTGGATTATTTCACATCATTAGGGACTCCCGGTTTCGTCCAGGCACCCTGCCAGGAGTGCGGGACTTCGCTCGTCGGCTTCAGCTACAACACGCCTATCGACAACCAAGGGGTCTATTACAACCTCGACGGGGTGGCGGCGCTCGATGCGTATATGGAGAAGATCAAGGAGAAGGATATTCCCTCCGCATTCCTGTCGCCGGTATCCGACATCGATGAAGGAACCGACCTCGCACATGCCGTATCGTGCTTGCGTGCCATCGAGTTGGCCGCCAAGCATCAACCCGATCTCTATGTGGCGAAACGCGTGCTAGCCTGGGTGGATTTCATGGGCATCCGTATAGCGACTCCCCCTAACGAGAACCACGATCCGCGCCAGTACATAGATAAATAGACGGTCGAGACGACCACTTCCTATATCCGTTTGGTTCGATAAGAGAGATAAGCGAAATCGATAATGAGTGAAACGAAGAAGCGAATACGCACAACGCAGGCACTTTGCCCCGAATGTTTGAAGCAGTTACCGGCGACGGTCTTTGCGGATGAAGATGGCGCGGTTTGGATGGAGAGGACCTGCGAGGAGCATGGTCGATCAACCACGTTCGTCTGGCCTGATGCCGAACATTACGAGTGGCTTTGCTCGCTTGCGTTCCCGTCGATCAAGCCGGCGGTCACGCATCCCATGACCGGGCCCTGCCCGACAAGCTGCGGTCTGTGCTCGTCGCATGCACGGAAGGCGACTCTTGTCGAGATCGAGGTCACGCAGAAATGCAATCTGCGCTGCCCCGTATGTTTCATGTCGGCCGAGGATTGCAAATTCGATCCGACGTTCGAAGAGCTCGCGGGATTCTATGATACGATCGCGCAGACCGCCGGCATCGAGACGGGCGTCCAGATCACCGGTGGCGAACCTACCATGCGTGACGACCTCGTCGATATCATCAAGCTCGGTCGCGAAAAAGGTTTCTGGGGTATCGAGGTGAATACCAACGGCTTGATCATCGCACAGCGCGAGGGATACCTTGAAACGCTGGTGGCAGCGGGAATGACGGGCGTATATCTTTCATTCGACGGCCTTACCCCCGAGGTGTATAAAGAAACCTGCGGTGCCAACCTCTTGGACATAAAGCTGAAAGTGGTGGAGCGTTGCCGCGAAGCCGGTCTACAGGTAGTGCTCGCCATGACCATCGTATCGGGTACGAACGACGATCAGATCGGCGACGTTATCCGCTTCGCGCTCGACAACGCCGATTGCGTCGCGGGCGTCGCCTTGCAACCGGCATTCACTTCGGGCCGATTCGAAACCGACCGCGTCATACCTCTCACCATGGGCGATGTCATCTTCATGCTCGGTGAGCAGACCGAGGGCATGATCGATCCCTATGATATCTGGCCACTTGGATGTTCGCATCCTCTTTGCGATACCGGGACCTTCCTCGTACCCGATGCTTCGGTGCCTTATGGGTACATCCCCGCGACGCGCGGACTCACGCGAGAGGAATATCTCGATGGGTATAACCCGAACAGCCCACAGGGCTCGGTGTTCTTGGATATCCTCGAAGCGCGTGGAACAGACACCTCGAAGGGCTTATCCCTTATCATCATGAATTATATGGATTGCAACACCATGGACCTTGAGCGGGTACGCGAATGCAGCATGCTCGTCACGATGCCCGACGGCCGTACGATCCCGTTCTGTTCCTACCAACTGACGGACCGCAGCGGCAAGCGTATCTATCCCCCTTGGTGCAAGGAAGAGTTGAGGTAATGATGGTCGACAACCAAGCTCCGAAATATGAAATCCAGATCGACGAGAACCGCTGCATCAGCTGTGGTCTGTGCGAGGCATTCTGCCCGGTCAACGTCTTCGAGATGGCCGGCGGTCCGATAGCGGTTCGTCCGCTGGATTGTTGGGGATGCGAAACCTGCGCGGGACAATGTCCCCGTCATGCGATCAGAGTCGTCCCCCTAGCTGCAGCTCTCGCGGCACAAGGGAGTCGCGAGGTGGCTCCTCCTCTCGATGCCGAGACCGAAGAACTCTATGCTTCATGGTCTAAGACCCTCACCGATGTTCTGGGGCTTCGCTGGAACCCCGTCGCCATCAGTCTCATTCCCGTCGGGGAGCCGTTGCCCGACGTCCCTGTTCCCGACGAGCGCTTACGGTTCTGCCAGTCCTTGATGGCGGCGCGACGTGGACGCAGCTTGATGATGCCCGCGAATCGCCATGCGTGCCCTGACGGCACCTCCATCCTCGGACTTACCGAGATGCCCGCCAAGCTTGCAAGCGGAGAATTGTACATCCTGTTCCACAAACTCGACTCCATCGAGGCTGCCAAGCGCATGGTTCACGAG
>JAAXUU010000350.1 GCA_013335845.1 Actinomycetota bacterium | reverse complement strand
GCTGCGACAAAATGGATTGCCCTTGTTTTCGCCACCGTTCTCGCATTCGCACTGGTAGGGTGCGGGAGCAGCTCAGACGATACTAAGACAAGCGGGAATGACAGCAGTACCGGAGAGGCGAAAACCTACATCATCGCAACCGACACGACATTCGCTCCTTTCGAGTTTCAAAACGAAAAGGGCGATTTTGTTGGTATCGATATCGATATCATCAACGCAATCGCCGAAGACCAGGGCTTCAATGTGGAAATCCAGTCATTAGGTTTCGATGCTGCATTACAGGCAGTCACTTCCGGTCAAGCTGACGGTGTCATCGCAGGTATGAGCATCACTGACGAACGTAAACAAATCTTCGATTTCTCGGAACCCTACTTCGACTCAGGTGTCGTCATGGGAATCAAAGCCGACAACACCATCATCAAGAGCTATGAAGATCTCAAGGGTTTGAAGGTTGCCGTCAAAAACGGCACCGAAGGAGCTGCCTTCGCAGAGGGAATCGCCGCACAGTATGGATTCGAGCTCGTATATTTCAAAGATTCAGCTATGATGTACGAAGATGTCAAAGCCGGAAACTCAGCCGCGTGTTTCGAGGACTACCCGGTTTTGGGCTATGCGATTTCCCAGAACGTCGGCCTCCAGATCGTAACTGAAAAGGAACGCGGTTCTTCTTATGGCTTCGCCGTGAAAAAGGGTGAAAACGCCGAACTTCTCACAATGTTCGATGCCGGTCTTGCAAACCTCAAGGAGAGCGGCGCGTACCAGGAGATTCTCGATTCTTATATCCAAGAGTAGTTCGGAAAGAGCAGCATGAGTTTCGGAGAACTTATATCCCAGTCACTCCCCATGTTCATGAAGGGCATGGGGTTGACTGCTGAGCTGACTATCGTTTCCTTGATTATAGCCATGGTCATCGGTTTGGTTTCATGCCTGATGAACATCTCGAAATTCAGGATTCTACGTTGGCTATCGCAAATCTACATCAACATCATTCGCGGAACGCCTCTTCTGGTGCAAGCGTTCTTCATCTATTTCGGCGTCACAAATGCACTATCCTTCCGTATGAGCGCATTTGTTGCAGGTGTCATCGCGTTGTCTCTCAATGCGGGTGCGTATCTATCTGAGATTTTTCGAGGCGGAATCCAAGCGGTCAATAACGGCCAAATGGAAGCCGCGCGAAGCCTGGGTCTCTCATATGGTAAGGCCATGAGAAAGGTTATCCTGCCGCAAGCTTTCAGGATCGTGATTCCTTCTGTGGTGAATCAATGCATCATCACACTAAAGGATACATCCATCATCTCGGTCATCGGGCTTGCCGAACTAACCATGCAAGGTAGTCAGGTGATTGCTCGAACGTACCGCTCGTTCGAGGTATGGCTTATCGTCGGCACGCTCTATTTCGTTTTAGTCTATGCACTTACGAAACTGTCAAAATTTGTTGAGAAAAGGTTTTCACTTGGCAAAAGTAGAGATTCGCAATCTTCATAAGCGCTTTGGCGGCAACCATGTTTTGCGCGGCATGGACCTAGATGTCGAAGAAGGCGAGGTTGTTTGCCTTATCGGCCCTTCAGGGTCGGGCAAAAGCACCTTCCTGCGTTGCATCAACTCCCTTGAGCAACCATCGGATGGAACGGTTGTGATCGACGGCAATACCATCACCGATAAACACGCCGATATCGACAAACTGCGTGAGAACATCGGTATGGTCTTCCAACAATTCAACCTTTTCCCCCACCTGTCGGTGCTCAAGAACATCACCATGGCTCCCATGGAATGCAAGCGCCTGACGAAAGAACAGGCGGAAGAAAAGGCAATGAAGCTGCTCAACCGCGTCGGGCTTGCTGAGAAAAGAGATGAATACCCAGCCAGCCTATCCGGTGGCCAGCAGCAAAGGGTCGCTATCGCCCGTGCTCTTGCGATGGATCCGGATCTCATGCTTTTCGATGAACCTACCAGCGCTCTGGATCCGGAAATGGTAGGAGAAGTCCTTTCGGTCATGCAATCACTCGCCGAGGGTGGCATGACTATGATAATCGTCACCCATGAAATGGGATTTGCGCGCGAAGCGGCAGACCGGGTGATTTTCATCGACGAAGGCCTTATCGTCGAGTCCGGCTCCCCGGAGCAGATTTTCGGCTCTCCCCAGAACCCCCGCACGATTTCATTCTTGGAAAAAGTACTCTAGGGTATCATTTTCGAACTTTCTAATAATCCCCTGCGTTATGTTGCCGCAGGGGATTATTAGAAAGTTCTCACCCAAATAAAG
>JAAXUU010000096.1 GCA_013335845.1 Actinomycetota bacterium | reverse complement strand
CGACGAAGGCGGCGTGAGCGCCGAGGTTTCTGTGGCTCCCGGCGAAAAATGTCCCCGTTGTTGGAACATACGCGAACTCGGTAGGGTTGCTTCGCACACCGATCTATGCGAACGCTGCGCTCTTGTTGTCGACGAGATCGAAAGAAACGCCTGATGACCGAGACATTGGAGAAAAGCTCGTTGGAGAAAAGCTTGAAAAAAAGACGCATATTCATCGGAGTTGCGAAGGCGTTCGCGCTCTTCATACCTCTGGTCGTCTTCTGGGTCGCCATGGACCAAGTCACGAAAGTATTCGCACGCCGGTATCTGGAAGTCGGGCAGCAAGTCACAGCCATACCGCATGTGATCGATCTGACGTTAGTCTTCAACAAAGGTGCGGCTTTCGGGATGATGGAAGGTTCGACCCTATATTTTGTGATCTCGGCTCTTGTCATAACCATCGCCGTCGTTCTTTACCTTGCACTGACGAAACAGCACTCGATCATAGAAGTCGTGACGCTTGCGCTCGTCATCGGGGGAGCGATTGGTAATGCGATCGACCGTCTGGTGTTCGATGGGTCCGTCACTGATTTCATCGCATTCAGTTTCATCGATTTTCCTGTTTTCAATGTAGCGGACATCGGCGTTACCTGCGGATGCGCTCTCTTTATAATCGCATTCGTGTTTCTCTATAGGGTTACTGAAGAAGACAATACTGAAAAGAGCATCAATGGGTAATTCTTATTCCCATAGAATCGATGAGACTGAAGCGGGAATGCGCCTCGATACCTTTCTCGGTGAACTTACCGTACTGCCTTCTCGGAACGCGGCAGTCAAGCTCATCCTACAGGGAGAAGTTCGGGTAAACGGAGAAATCGCCAGCAAGAAGCACCTTCTATGCGAAGGAGACCTCGTTGTGTTCGAGATGCCGGAACAGACGAGAACGCCCCTGAAGGGTGAGTACATCCCTTTGGATATCCGTTACGAAGACGACTATTTGATGGTACTCTCCAAACAAGAGGACCTCGTGTGTCATCCATCGGTAGGTCATGAGACCGGTACGCTCGTTAACGCCCTGATCGCACATTGCGGAATCGATCATCTGGGGATATTGCAGGGTGATGATCGACCGGGCATAGTGCATCGACTCGATAAAGATACCACCGGTTTGATGTTGGTGGCGAAGGATAATGAAACCCAGGCGATGCTCCAGGATGCCATACGTATTCGGAGTGTCGACAGAAGGTATATCACGCTTGTTCATGGTAACATCGCTCGGGATACCGGTCTTGTGGATGCACCGATCGCACGTGACTCGCGTGAGCGCATGCGCATGACTATCTCCGACGCCATAAATGCGCGATCGAGCGTCACGACGTTCACGGTGCTCGAACGTTTCGATGCCGGTCGTTTCGATAATGGATATACCCTCTTGGAATGCAAATTATATACAGGACGTACGCATCAGATCCGAGTGCACATGGCCTATATCAAACATCCTTGCGTCGGAGACCAACTCTATGGGTCGGGCAAACTGAAGGCGGATATGCAGTTGACGAGGCAATTCCTTCACTCGTACCGTCTTAGTTTCGAGCATCCTCAAACAGGCGAGGAGCTCGAATTCCTCGATGCGCTTCCGGAAGATCTTGCAGCGTGTCTTGTGGATCTCGAAGACCGATCTGCCGGGAGGACCGAAGAAGGCGAGAGGGTACTTTCCGAACTTGCGAGAATGGGTCGGCAGTAGTTACCATCGGCAGTAGTTCGAGAGGTTTCGAGTAGGGTCCTTACCGGCGAGGACTGGGGAAACTCAGTGCTCACCGTTTTTTTGTGGGCGTTTCGAGGGTAAAATCTTCGGTCGCTCGACAGGTGCCGATGTGCGCGCTATCATCGAAGATGACCTTTAAGGTCGGTCCAGAGAGGCCGGCAAGGACAAACCTCATAAACAGGCACGCCTATCCGGCGTGTATCCTTGTGACGTATGCCTTTGCCAATGATTGGTAGAGGCTATTTTTGTGCCTTACATAAGAAATGGGAGGTGTGTATGACGGATTATACGGTGAAAGCAGTCGTTCTTGATGAACTGGCGATCGACCGTGCTCTGACCCGTATCGCGCATGAGATCATCGAGGTCAACAAAGGCACCGAGAACCTAGCCTTGGTGGGAATAGTGACACGCGGTGACTTGTTAGCGGCAGACCTCGCGAAAAGAATCGAGAAAATCGAAGGAGTCAAGGTGCCGGTCGGGCGCCTTGATATCAGTTTCTACCGCGATGATGTGAATACCCATCTTGCACCCGAGGTACATCGCACTGAGATCCCCTTCAAGATAGATGGGTGCACTGTCGTGCTCGTCGACGACGTGCTCTTCACAGGTCGTACAATCAGGGCTGCACTCGATGCCCTAGTTGACTACGGAAGACCCGCGCGGATCGAACTCGCCGTCCTTGTCGACCGCGGGCACAGGGAGCTACCGATACGAGCTGATTTCGTCGGCAAGAACGTCCCTTCATCCCTCGATGAGCACGTGCGTCTCTATCTCGAAGAAACAGATGGTCGAAGTTCGGTTGAGATATCCCAGAAGCGTTCCGGTGAACGCGCAGGTGCGGCACCGCTCGGGCAGGGAGGTGAGGAGCTATGATAAGTAGCAAGAACCTGCTTACCATCGAGGATTTCACGCCTGAGGACATACTTCAGGTACTCGACACCGCGGTCTCATTCAAAGACGTGAATGCACGCGCTATCAAGAAACTACCGACGCTTCGTGGTCGCACGGTTATCAACCTTTTCTTGGAACCATCCACGCGCACGCGCACAAGCTTCGAGATCGCAGCAAAACGCCTATCGGCCGATGCGATCAACATGTCCGGTAGCGCGAGTGCGACTGTGAAAGGGGAGTCGCTTGCGGACACCGCGGAGACGCTTTCCGCGATGAACTGCGACTTGGTCATCATCCGACATCGATATGCCGGTGCTCCGGGGATACTTGCCCGACACATGGACGCTCGTATCATAAACGCGGGGGATGGCAAGCACCAACACCCGACGCAGACTCTACTCGATCTCTATACGATTCGCGAGGAACTGGGTTCCATCGAGGGTAAGACGGTTGGGATCATCGGCGATATCGCGCATTCACGCGTCGCCGGTTCGCTTTGCCCCGCACTCGTTGCCCTCGGAGCGAAGCCGATCGTCATCGCTCCTCCCACCCTCATGCCTTCTCGCCCGGATATTCTCGGTGCCGAGAAGAGCTATTCGCTTGACGATCTCCTGCCTGACCTCGATGTGGTGTACACCCTGCGAATCCAGCAAGAACGCATGGATGAGTCGCCGTTTCCCAGTTTGCGCGAGTACGCCATGCTCTATGGCATCGATTCAAAGCGGCTCCAAGCGATGAAGCCGGGTGCTATCATCATGCACCCCGGTCCGATCAATCGCGGCGTCGAACTGAGCGCCGAAGCTGCTGATTCTCCGCGCGCACGCATTCTCGACCAAGTGAATGCCGGCGTCGCGGTACGTATGGCATTGATGTATCTCATGTTGGGTGGTGAGCAGAGTGGCTCTGTTGCTTAAAGGTGCGCGTGTGATCGATCCTGCTGTAGGCCTCGATGGTATCATCGATATCAAGATCGGCGATGGTCGTATCGCGGATGTGGGGAAGGACCTCGACGCCGGTGACTGCGAAGTACGCGATCTTGCGGGTATGATCCTGATCCCGGGGCTGATCGATGTCCATGTTCATTTGCGGGAACCCGGTCAGGAATATAAGGAGACCATCGAAAGCGGGACACGGGCGGCAGCCAAAGGCGGCTTCGTCGGTGTGTGCCCGATGCCGAACACGAAACCTGTCTGCGACTCGGGTCCGCGACTGCGTTATCTCGTGGAAACCGCCGAGAAGTGCGGCTATGCGCGGTTGTATCCTGTCGGTTCCCTTTCAACAGGTCTTGCCGGGACGCAACTCTCCGAAATGGGCGATATGGTCGCTCAGGGTGCAATCGCGTTCTCGGACGATGGTCGCGGGGTCCAAAACGACGGTATGATGCGTCGCGCGATGGACTATGCGAAGATGTTCGATTGTGTGGTCATGAGCCATTGCCAAAGTGAGGACCTTGTCGGCAATGGGGTAGTGAACGAGGGTGTGGCAAGTACACGCCTCGGACTTGCGGGTTGGCCTGCGGAGGGTGAGGAGATTCAAATCGCTCGCGACATCGCGCTTTGCAGACTCACCGGATGTAGACTGCATATCCAGCATGTGACGACGGCCGGCGGTGTGAAGATCATCCGTGCCGCCAAGCTGGAGGGTTTGCCCGTTTCCTGTGAAGTCACCCCTCATCATCTTTTTCTCGATGAGGATTCGATAGATACTGGATACAACACGAATCTCAAGATGAATCCGCCCTTACGGACCAAGGATGACTGCGCCGCATTGCAGGATGCCTTGCTCGATGGCACGATCGATTGCATCGCGAGTGACCATGCCCCTCATGCAGCGCATGAGAAAGCCCTCGAATTCGAACTCGCTCCTTTCGGTACCATCGGTTTGGAGACGACACTACCCTTGGTGCTTACCAACATGGTGCGGTCCGGGAGGATGTCCTATGCGCGTTTGGTGGATGTCTTATCACATAATCCCCGCCGCATTCTGAAGCTCGAACCGGTGACGATAGAACGTGGCAGCTCAGCCGACCTGACCGTCATCGATCCCGAAGCGCACTTCGTCGTTTCAGTCGATGGTTTCGAATCGAAGAGCGCGAACTCGGCGTTTATCGGCGAGACCCTTGTCGGCATGGCTTATGATACGTATGTCGCCGGCGTTGCGACGCTTTGTTCAGGAAAGGTGGTCTAGTGGCTGCGCCAATCAAAATTCCGGCAGCTTTGGTTCTCGAAGACGGTACCGCATACTATGGTAATGCGTGTGGTGCACGCGGGGAATCATTTGGAGAAATCTGTTTCAACACCTCGATGGTCGGGTACCAAGAGGTGATATCCGATCCATCCTATGCGGGGCAAATACTTATGATGACGTACCCGCAAATAGGGAACTACGGTGTGAATACCTCCGATATGCAATCGGACACACTGCACTTACGTGGCCTTGTGGTGCGTGATATGTGCTATCATCCCTCGAATTTCAGAAGCGAGATGTCCTTGCCTGAGTTCCTCGAACGTCAAGGTATCATCGCGATCGAAGGTATCGATACGCGGGAACTGACGCGCCACATCCGCGATTGCGGCTCTATGCGCGCTGTTATATCCACGGAGGATACAGACTTCGAATCCCTCCTTGAGCGTGTGCGCACAAGTCCTTCCCTGGTCGGGCAGAACCTTGCGATGACCGTTTCATGCGACAGTCCGCATATGTTCACTGTGGAAAGCGAGATGCGGCCGACGCTCACCGGATCCGCCGAGAAGGCAGCTCTAGCCGGCAGGGCGACTACAGTGAAACACAAGGTCGTCGCCTATGATTGCGGCGCGAAGCGAAGTATCCTGCTCGGCTTGGCCGATGCCGGTTGCGAAGTCATCGTGGTTCCTTGGGATACATCGGCTGAATACGTGTTGAGCCAGGAACCTGACGGTGTGTTCATCTCGAACGGTCCGGGGGATCCGGAGCCGGTCGTCGAAACCATCGAGGAGATAAAGAAACTCATAGGGAAGGTGCCCCTCTTCGGCATCTGCCTGGGGCATCAGATCATGACACTTGCTATCGGCGGGAAGGTCGTCAAGCTCAAGTACGGGCATCATGGCGGAAACCAACCGGTTATGAATCTTCTTTCCGGCTGTGTCGAGATCACGGCGCAGAACCACGGTTTCAATATCGACCTCACCTCGATCGGTTCCTTGGCAGAGGGATATACGCTCGAAGACACATCGGATCTACGCGCATGTGCGGTTTCGGGGGTTCCTCCTATCTTCATAAACGATACATACGGGCGCGTACGTCTTACCCATGTGAATCTGAACGACGGAACGGCTGAGGGACTTGAGTTCTTGGACGTCCCGGCTTTCTCGGAGATCGGA